>DASZEI010000173.1:0-5094 GCA_035940975.1 Jatrophihabitans sp.
CGCGTGTCCGAGACCGAGCCGCTCGATCAACCCGGTCGAGGCACGATCGGCTCCGCTGATCCGGCCCGGCGTATTGGCCGCGTCGACCACCCGCCAGCCGGCCACCGCCAGCGCCCGCAACCCGTCCAAGCCGTCACTGCCCTCTGAGCCACGACTGCGGTCAGAGCCACCACTGCTGTCAGCGCCATCGCCGCCGCCCGGGACGTCCGGCTCGCCCATGCTCAACAGCAGATCGGCACCGGAAATCTGGACCCGCGCCGACCCGCACCTCACCAGCGGGCCGGCTTCGATCACCTCGGGATGGCCGTGCAGCAGCGCGGAGACGTCGCGGCCGAGGTAGTCCGGCCGGTGCAGGGGGACCGCCGCGAGCAGCGCGGCCGCGTCGGTGACTCCGCTGAGCACCAGCAGGGAGTCGCAGCCGGCCCGGCGGGCGCTCTCGATGTCGGTGTCGAGCCGGTCCCCGACCACGATCGGGTGCCGGGCCCTGGATCGCTCGACGCTCTCGGCGTGCATTGCCGGATCGGGCTTGCCGGTGGCCGCGGGCGCCTGTCCGGTCGCATGCCGCAACGCCGCGACCAGTGAGCCGTTTCCCGGCAGCGGCCCGCGCGGCGACGGCACGGTGGCATCGAGGTTGGTGGCCAGCCACGGAACGCCCCGGCCGATTGCCACCGCGCCTTCGGCCAGTGCCCACCAGTCGGTGCCCGGGTAGAAGCCCTGCACGACGGCGGCCGGATCCTCCTCGGCGGAGAAGACCGGTTTCAGGCCGCGTTCGACGAGCGCCTCGATCAGGCCGCTGGTGCCCAGGACCAGCACCGGCGCCCCGGCCGGCAACCGGTCCGCCAGGTAGTGCGCGGCTGCTTGGGCGGAGGTGACCACCTCGGCCGGATCGGCCGGAACCCCCACCCGGTGCAGCAGCTCGGCCACCTGGTCGGGGGTCCGGGACGCGTTGTTGGTCACGAACGCCAGCCGCATGCCTGCCTGGCGGGCGGACTCCAGAGCTTGCGGTGCCCCCGCCACCGGCTCCTCACCGAGATAGACCACGCCATCGAGGTCGAGCAGGGCCACGTCGTAGCGGGTGGCCAGCGGCTGGTCCGAGCCGATCATGCGATTCCCCTTATCACTGCTCGAGTCCGCCGGGCGCCGGCTGCCGTAGCATCGGCCCCCGTGACCGATCCTCTCGCCCCGCGCCGTGGCCTGTCGCTGGCCCCGTTTCGCGCCACTCGTTTCACCGCGGACGCCGACTCGCTGGGACAGCAACTGTCCCCGCCCTACGACGTCATCTCCGACGCCGATCGGGCCGAGCTGATCGAGGCCAGCCCCACCAATGTCGTCCGGCTCATCCTTCCAGAGCAGGATGAGGCCCGATTTGGCAACGGCGACCGCTACGCCGGGGCGAAGGCTGTCCTGGACGACTGGCTGAGCCGGGGAGTGCTCGCCGTCGACGACGAGGCTGCCCTGTTCGTCTACGAGATGAGCACGCCGGACGGTTCGCTGACCCGGGGGCTGCTGGGGGCGGTGGAGCTGCGCGACCCCGACGACGGCGTGATCCTGCCGCACGAGAACACCATGGCCGGCCCGGTGTCGGACCGGCTGGCGCTGATGAGCGCGACACAGGCCAATCTGGAACCGATCTTCCTGGTCTACGACGGTGGCGGGGCCGCGTCGGAGCTGGTGGCGTCGGTCACCGGGCAGGCCCCGATCAGCTCGGCGAGCACGCCGGACGGCGTCGCCCACCGGTTGTGGGCCATCACCGACCCGGCCGCGCATGCCGCGGTGGCCACCGACCTCGCTGACCGGCGGGCGCTGATCGCTGACGGCCACCACCGCTACGCGACCTACCGGCAGTTGCAGGCCGACCATCACGGCGAGCCGGGACCCTGGGACCGGGGCCTGACGTTGCTGGTCGACACTTCCTCCTACGGGCCGCAGGTGCATCCGATCCACCGGGTCGTGGCGCTCGGCTGGAACCGGATCCTCGAGCTGACCGAAGCGGTGGCTGAGGTGAGTGAGACGATGCCGGTCAGCGCGGCGCAGAAGCTGCTGGGCCAGACCGACGGCTTCGCGGTCGCCCTGGCGCACGACGACGAAGCGGTGATCGTGTCGAGGCTGTCGGCCGACGTCCAGCGCGAGGCGCTCGGGACGGCCGCTGGCACGGCGCTGGGCGAGCTCGACATCACGGTGTTGCACCGCGTTCTGGTCGAGCACGTGTGGCAGCTGAGTGACACGGTGGACAACGTCGGGTACGCGCACAGCGTCAGCGAGGCGCTGGCCGAGGCCCTGGAAGGCGGACGCACCGCGGTGCTGGTGCGTGCCACGCCGGTGCAGGCGGTGGCCGCGGTGGCCGCGGCCGGCGAGCGGATGCCGCGCAAGTCGACGCTGTTCACCCCGAAGCCAGCCTCCGGCGTGGTGATCCGGCGCTTCGCCGACCAGCAGTAGCGGTTAGCCCGCGCCCAGGCCGTCAGAGCAGGTCGGCGGCCCGGTCCGCGGCGTCGGTCTCGTCGTCGATGTCGGCCTTGGCGGCGGCGCCGAACCACTGGACCGCTTCCTCGATCCGGCCGGCCGCCTCCAGCGCGTCGGCGTAGGCGTACCAGAACCGGGCACTGCCAGGCGTGGGGTTCTTGGCGTCCAGGTTGCCCCGCTCGAACACGGCCAGCGCCGCGTCGAGTTGACGGAGGTCGCGACGCGCGCCGGCTACCACGATGAGCAGTTCGGCGCGGGTGCTGGAATCAAGTTTCGGAACCACCGGGTCATCGAGCGCCTTGAGCGCCCGCTCCGGCCGGCCCAGTGCCCGTTCGCAGTCGGCCATCACCGCGATGTAGCTGGCGTCGCCGGAGATCCGGCGGGCCGCTCGCAGCTCGGACAGCGCTTCAGCCCATTCGCCGGCGTGGTAGGCCGCCAGCCCGGTCGCCTCGCGGACGGCTGCCACCCGGGCACCTCGGCCCCGAGCGGCACGGGCGTGTTCCAGTGCCTTCTTCGGGTCGGTGTCGATGACCTGGCCGGCGGCCACCAGGTGGGCGCCGACGAACTCGGCGGCAAGCTTGCTGAGCGAGCGCAACTCCGAGCGGACTGACGGGTCGAGCAGGGTGGGATCGGCGCCGGCCGGGATCGCGATCTCGGCACCCCGGGTCGGACGCGAGCCCCTGGTCGATTCGTAGTCCTCCTCGACCCGGTTGCTCCGGCCCCGGCCTGCTCCGTCCCGGACAGCCGGATAGCGCCGCTCGCCGCCTGCGGTGCCGGACCGGCCACCGCCGTAGGACCGGCCACCGCCGTAGGACCGGTCACCGCTGCCGGACCGATCACCACTGCCGGACCGATCACCGCCGTAGAACCGATCACCACTGCCGGACCGATCACCGCCGTAGGAGCGGTTGCCGGCGGGCCGCTCGGGACGGTCGTGCCGCGAGCCGCGCTCGAAGCCGACCGAATCCCGGCCACCGGTGCTCGACCTGTGGCTGTCGCGGCGATCACCGCCCTCGGTGCGCCGGGCCGGGCGGTCCGCATCGCGGAACGCGCCACCGGACCGGGACCGGTCTTCGGACCAGCGCTGGGATGACTCCGAGAGACCGCCCTGACCCCGGTTGCCGGTTCCTCGGCTGCCACCCCCGGTGCGAGGGGCTCCCAAGTGGCCGGCGGCCTCGCCGCGGCGTGGGCCGGCAGGCCGGTTGTCGCCGTGGCGCGGACTGGTCGAACCACCTGGCTCCCACCAGTTCGTCGCCGGGCCGGCCTCGCGATCGGAGCGGCCGCCAGCTGAACGCCGGGTGGTCGGAGCACGGCGCGGCTCGTAGGAGCCAGAACTACGCACAGTGGACGACGGGCCGTACTGATCACGCGGGTCAGGCCGGCCTTGGCGGGCACTCTCCGAGCGGGCGGGGCCGCCGGTTCGCGATTGCGCTCGGCCGCCGCGCGGATATGAGCCGGTCTGGCGGGCAGGGTCTGCCCGGCCGCCCGACGAGTCGAAGCGACGCCCGGTTCCGGAACGCTCGCCTCCGTCGAACCGGTCGCCTGACTGGGCGCCTGCCCGGTAGCCGGCAGGCCGGCCAGTGGCGCCGCCGCGATCTGTCCGATGCTGGCCAGAGCCGCCGGCTGGACGTCCATAGTCGCCTCGGCTGTCGGACCGAGCCGACCGCTCCGCATCCGAGCGCGGGCCGCCGGCGCCGCGACCAGCAGCACCCGCACCACGGCCGGCAGTGCCCCGGGAGTTCGTCGAGCCAGCGGCACCGCCGTAACCGGCACCGCCCCGGCCGGCAGCCCCCCGGGAGTTCGTCGAGCCGGTCCGGTTGCGGTCACCGCCACCGGCGCCACCGCGTCGGGCGTTCGAGCCACCGCGGCCAGATCCGTACTCAGCCATCGTCATCACCTATTGCCTAGAAATCGCCTGAAAAGAAAAAGCCAGCTCGTTCGGTGTCAACCGAGCGACCTGGCTGGAAAAACAACCAAGGTCGTCCGGCAAATGCCGAACGACCTTGGTCGAAAGTGTGTCCGGCGACGTCCTACTCTCCCACGCAGTGGCCCGCGCAGTACCATCGGCGCTGAGAGGCTTAGCTTCCGGGTTCGGGATGGGACCGGGCGTTTCCCTCTCGCTATGGTCGCCGAAACTCTATGGAGATATCCGGTCCGCACCGCCTCGAGCGCAAGCTCAAGACGGGGACCGTACCTCGGGAACCGCACAGTGGACGCGTAGCATATTTGTGGCAAATCCTCGGCCTATTAGTACCTGTCAGCTCCAAACATTACTGTTCTTCCACTTCTGGCCTATCAACCCGGTGGTCTAGCCGGGGGCCTTACTCCATAAAGGATGGGAGTCCTCATCTTGAAACGAGCTTCCCGCTTAGATGCTTTCAGCGGTTATCCCTTCCGAACGTAGCTAATCAGCAGTGCCCTTGGTAGGACAACTGACACACCAGAGGTTCGTCCGTCCCGGTCCTCTCGTACTAGGGACAGCCTTTCTCAAGACTCCTGCGCGCGCGGCGGATAGGGACCGAACTGTCTCACGACGTTCTAAACCCAGCTCGCGTACCGCTTTAATGGGCGAACAGCCCAACCCTTGGGACCTACTCCAGCCCCAGGATGCGACGAGCCGACATCGAGGTGCCA
>DASZEI010000174.1:0-1900 GCA_035940975.1 Jatrophihabitans sp.
AGTCAGCCGTCGGAACCGGGGCCGCCAGAAGTCCGATTCCGCCTGATTCGCCAGCGTTGCGGGTGTAGCTCAATGGTAGAGTCTCAGTCTTCCAAACTGATTGTGCGGGTTCGATTCCCGTCACCCGCTCGCACCCACAACTCCAGCGGACCGGACCGCCGGCCTTGAACTAGCCGCGGGAACTAGCCGCGGGGCTGGGGCGAACTCGAGGCGCTGCCCTCGTCGTCCTCGGTGGGCTGCTCGCCGGTCAGGGCCTGCTCCACCCCACTGCCCAGCGCGGCCGCCGGGCCGCCGAGGTCGTCCGCGCCGCCGGGCCGGCGCTCCGTCAGGTCCTGCTCGTCCGCCTGGTCCTCGGACGTGGTGTCGGGTCGAGACTGCGGATCGGTCATCGCAAGGTGCCCCTCTGCTGGGCGAAGGTGGCCGGCGCGGCTTGCCGGCTTGTGCCGCGCTACTCGGCGGTCGCGGTGTCGCGGTAGCCGACCGGGTGGTTCTGGCCGATGTCGATGAAGTACTCGTTGAGTGCCTGCGCGATCAGGTTGTACTGGTAGTCGTCGGGAACCAGCAACCCGAGCACGTAGGCCTCGAGTTCCAGCTCACCGATGGTGCCGCTGACCGAGATATGGCGCAGCCACAGCTCCGGATAGCTCATCCCGGACAGCCGCATGCCGTCCTGCAGGCTCATGCCGGACTCGGTGGAGGTCACGGCGCCACCTCCCCCTCGCCGGCTTCGAGGACCTCGTGGGCGATCTCGAAGATGCTGCGACCGTCCGCGCGGGAGCGCCGGATCAGCATGGTCAGGGCCTCGGACCGGCTCACCGATCGCCGGGCCATCAGGACCGTCTCGGCGTCGGCGATCAGCTGGGCGCGCGCCTGTGCGGCCTCGACCCGGCTGGCCGGCACCGGCGCCTCGACCACCCGCGCGGCCTGTTCCGGACCCGACATCAGGGCCGAGACGCACCGGGCGAGCAGGCCGGCAACCGCCCGCGGCCGCTCGGCGTCGAAGGTGTAGCGCGAGGAGCCGTAGAGGTTGATGGCTGAGGGCAGTTCGGGACCGGTCAGCGGCAGCGAGATCGAGCTGCGCACGCCACGCTCGACGGCCGCCTCGCTGAATCCGGGGAACCGGCCGGCGTCGGTCAGCGCGTCGAAGTTCTGATGCCGCTGCTCACGGGCAGCCGCCATGCAGGGCCCGTCGCCGGCTTCGTACTGCGCCCGGTCCAGGTCCAGCGCCAGGGTGTCGGAGAACACCGGGGTGGTGTAGCGGTCGCCTTCCAGGGTGGTGACGCTGCAGCCGACGGTGCCCGGCGCCACGTCCCGGCCGAGTTCGACCGCCTGGCGCAGCAAGGCCTCGGAACTCGGGGCGGCGCCCGGCTCGGAAACGGCGCGCAGCAGTTCTGCCCATTGTCGGTGTGTGTTCACTGCCCAACCTCGCAACAACGAATGGTGTCGATCACCCGGCCATCACGATAGCCACTCTGTCCCCGCACGCCGGCTAGCCGGCGTCCGGCACGCTCCGTCCCTGAGACCGAACGTTCGCACGCGCGGGCAATGGCGGCAACTCCAGGATACCTGTTTCGGTGACGTCCAGCGCTACCTCCACCAGCTTGCGATGCCCGTGTTGGCTGGCCATTCGCAGCAGGTCGAAAGCCTCGTTCTGGGTGATCTTGTACTGGTTCATCAGCACTCCGATGGCCACCCCGATCCCCCGGTTGCTCTGCAACGCGCGTTCCAGATGGTGCACCTGCTCGTGCAGCCGGGCGCTGGCCATCGCCGTCGAGGCGTGCGTCGCCAGCAGGGTGACCACCGTCTCGTCGGACTCGTCGAAAGCGTCGGGGGCGCTCGAGTACAGGTTCAGCGCGGCGACCAGGTCGTCGTTCTCCAGGAACAGCCGGACCGAGAGCAT
>DASZEI010000175.1:0-3520 GCA_035940975.1 Jatrophihabitans sp.
GTCCAGCCGCCGGCCGAGCCGCCCTGGATCGCCAGCCGGTCACCGTCAGCCATCCCAGCATCGACCAGCCCGCGTACGGCGGCCACGGTGTCTTCGACGTCGACGACGCCCCACTGGCTGCGCAGCCGGTCGCGGTAAGCCCGGCCATAACCGGTCGAGCCACCGTAGTTGACGTCGACGACGCCCATCCCGCGGCTGGTCAGGTAGCCGATGGTCAGGTTCATCAACGGTGACACCCGTGAGGTCGGCCCGCCGTGCACGAAGGCGACGAAGGGCGGCAGCTCGCCGTCGGGCGCGCGGAAGTCGGGATTGGTGGGCGGGTAGACGAAAGCGTGGACGTCGCGGCCAGCCGGGCCGGTGAAGGTCATCGGCCGGGCCTCGGGCAGGTAGGCCGCCGGCGGCAACTCCTCGTTGTTCAACCGCAGGTCATCGAGCTGGCCGGTGGCCACCTCGAGCGCTCGCAGGCCGGTGTCGGTCCGGGCGCCGCCGCACGTGAGGATCGCGCGACCGTCCTGCACACCGTTGAGGAGCACGGTGTTCAGATCGCCCAGGTCGAGGTCGGTCAGCTCGCCGGAGGCCAGGTCCAGCACGGCCAGCCGGTCCACGCCGAGGGTGCGCACGGTCAGCAGCCGGCCGTCATCCAGCGGGGCGTACCAGCGGCGGCCCAGCTGCCACAACGGACCACCGAAGTCCTCCGAGCGCGGGCAGAGCGGCTGCGGCCGGGCGCCCTCGGCCAGCGAGATCCGGTACAGGTTCCACCAGCCGGAGGAGTCGCTGATCACGAACAGGGTGTCGTTGTCGGCCCATTCCGGTTGCAGCACCGACTCGGTGGTCGAGCCGATCAGGGTCCGCCACGGCCCGCACACGCCGTCCTCGGTCAGCTCGGCAACTCGCAGCTCGGTGCCGTCCCACGGCATCTGCGGGTGCTCCCAGGCGATCCAGGCCAGCTTCGTGCCGTCCGGCGACACCCTGGCGTTGGTCAGGAAGTGCGAGCCGGACACCACCGAGCGGATCCGGGACCCATCCTCGGCGGCGGAGCCGTCCAGAGGCACCGCGCACACGTCGCGGCTGATGGTGCCGTCGGCCTGGTGGCTCTCCCGGATGCACCAGACCTCGCTCCGGTCGGGCGACAGTTGCGGCTCGGCGTAACGCAGCGTGGCCGGTGCCGCCCCGGGCGGGGTGAGCGGTTCCGGCTCGCTCGCACCCGGCATCAGCCGGTACAGCCGCTGGTCGGTGAACTCGGTGAACAGCAGGCTGCCGTCCGGGCCCGCCGTCCACGATGCGCCGCCGTACTCGTGCACCCGGGTGCGGGCGTTCCACGGCGCCGGCAGCACGTCCTCGGGCTCACCGTCGGCGCCGAACCTGCGGACGGACTGGCGGCCGGCCTCGACGGAACGCAGCTCGGTCCACCACAACTGCCCGTCCACGTGATGGGCGTCAGAAACCGGATGCTGGGTGCGTACCAGGTCGGCCGCGCTGATCGGTGAGGTCCACGAGCCGTAGGGCGCTGTCTGCATAACGCAGATCATGCCTGGTACCGGAACGGGCTGCCAGCGACCCTAGTCGCCGGCGAAGCCGTGCTGGCGCCACGCCTCGTACGCGGCGACCGCGGCGGCGTTGGACAGGTTCAGCGAGCGCCGGCCGGCCAGCATCGGGATGCGCACTTCGGCGCTGATCCGCGGATCGGCCAGCACCGGGGCGGGCAGCCCGGTCGGCTCGGTGCCGAACAGCAACACGTCGCCGGGCTGGTAGCTGACCTCGGTGAACCGGGTGCTGGCCCGGGTGGTGAAGGCGTAGACCCGAACCCCCGACGTCGCTGCTGGCCCCGCTTCCCAGGCCGCCCAGGCCGCCGGAAGGTCGGGATGCACGATGACCGAAGCGAGGTCGTGGTAGTCCAGGCCGGCCCGGCGAAGCTTGGTGTCGGACAGGTCGAAGCCCAGCGGCCCGATCAGGTGCAACTCGCTGCCGGTGGCGGCGACCAGCCGGATCGCGTTGCCGGTGTTGGGCGGGATCTTCGGCTCCAGAAAGGCGATCCGGAACATTCAGCCCCCCGGCCCCGGCCCGGACCCGGCGGCTGGGTCCGACCCGTCCGGCGCACGTACCGGCGGCGCCCACGACGGCCGCGGGATCAGGCAGAACGGATGGCCGGCCGGATCGGCGAACACCCGCCACACCGACTCCGCGGCGGTCAGTCGCCGGGCGCCCAGGGCCAGCACCAGCGGTTCGGCCTCGTCGACGTCATCGACCATCACATCGAAGTGCATCTGCTGGGGCCGCGACGGATCGGGCCAGTCCGGCGCCCGGTAACCGGCCACCGGCTGGAAGGCCAGCCCGGACGAGCGGTCGGTGCGGGCCACTACCACCCAGTCCGGCTGCTGCCAGGTGATCGGCCAGCCGAGCAGTTCGGAGTAGAACCGCGCCAGGACGTCCGGATCCGGACAGTCCAGCACGAGATGGTGCAGCCGTCCAATACCAGTGCTCACAGTGCACAGCCTTTCCGCGCCACAGCCTTTCCGTGCCACAGCCTTTCCGTGGCACAGCCTTCCGTGCCACAGCCTTTCCGTGGCCTGCACCGGTGCGGCCCGGGCCATAGGGCAGACTTTGGCACATGCCTGAAACCGTTGAGATCGGACTGGGTCGTGACGCGCGCCGCGGGTATCACCTGGACGAGGTGGCACTGGTGCCGACCCGGCGGACCCGGGGATCCTCGGTGGTCTCGACCGCCTGGCAGATCGACGCGCACACCTTCGAGCTGCCGCTGGTGGCAGCACCGTCCGACGCCGTGGTGTCGCCGACCACCGCGGCCGAGATCGAGCGCCTCGGCGGCCTGGCGGTGCTCAACGGCGAGGGGCTGTGGGCGCGCTACGAGGACCCGGCGCAGGCGCTGGCCAGCATCGCCGACGAGGCCGGCTGCACCACCAGCACCCTGCAGCAGCTCTACGCCCAGCCGGTCTCACCCGAACTGCTGGCCCGCCGGACCAGTGACCTGCAGGCCGCCGGCAACCGGGAGGCGGTCCGGCTGTCGCCACAGCACACCGCGGCGCTGTCACCCGCGGTGCTCAAGGCCGGGGCGGACCTGCTGGTCATCCAGGGCACCGTGATCTCGGCCGAACACGTCGGCTCCGACGATGCCGCGGACGAGGCGCTGAACCTCAAGACGTTCATCGCCGACCTCGACATCCCGGTGCTGGTGGGCGGCGTGACCAACTACCAGACCGCGCTGCACCTGATGCGAACCGGCGCGGCCGGGGTGATCGTCGGATACGGAGCCCACTCGGGCTCGACCACCCACTCCGCGCTGGGCATCGACGTGCCGATGGCCACCGCGATCGCCGATGCGGCCGCGGCCCGGCGCGCCTACCTGGACGAAACCGGTGGCCGCTACGTCCACCTGATCGCCTACGGCGACATCACCACCGGCGGCGACGTCGCCAAGGCGCTGGTCTGCGGGGCCGACGCGGTGATGCTCGGCGAGGCGCTGGCCAGCATCGCCGACGAGGCCGGCTGCACCACCAGCACC
>DASZEI010000176.1:0-6482 GCA_035940975.1 Jatrophihabitans sp.
ATGCCGGTGACGTCGGGTAGTAGCGCTGGTCCGGCCCGGATGCCGGTGGCGTCGGGTAGTGGGACTGGTCCGGCCCGGATGCCGGTGGCGTCGGGTAGTGGGACTGGTCCGGCCCGGATGCCGGTGGCGTCGGGTAGTAGGGCTGGTCCGGTCCGTCGTTCGAAGAGGTCATGACCGTTCCGCCGGCCTTCCGTCGCGTCGCTGGATCGACCACCAATCGGCCACCCAGAGGGGGACTTTAGACCGAAGGATGCGAACGAACCCTGCGTTTCGCATACTTCGCCGTACCGATTCCCGCGTGCCTCGTTCACGGATCGATAGTTTCTGCCGCTGCCTTGCCGGGGGCGCGTTCACATGCGGACCGGATCGCAGCCAGCTGGTACTCATTGCAGATGAGCCCCACTGGAGACGACAATTGCTGTGTGCAGCACAAGCCATTGCCCGCACAAACACCTGACCGAGCAAATCCGGATACAAGTACCTGCCCGGTGCTAATGGCTGTCAGTGCGGTACGAGACAGCCCTCTAAGGTCATTCCTGGGTGACCGGCTGCCCTCGGGTGCTGTCTTGTGAGTGGAAGCCGTCCGGGTCGGCTGGGGGCCGGCCGTCGGTGAGTTGACCGCGGCCGGCGCAGCGGATTCGGTGCTGGCGGCGGTCACTGCAGCCAGCAAAGATCGTCATGAGTGCGGCCAGGGTGCCGCGAAGGATTCTTGCAACGCCTTGCGAAGGCGTACCTGAAAGGATTTCCCCTGAAAACTTGACTAGCGCTGCCGGCATTTTCCGGCGCCCGGACAAAGCCCTGCACGTTACCGAAATGACTCTGGCAGGCCTCATCGAGTTGGGAAAGCCCTGCTGCCATCGATTTGCGAGGGGCAGCATGGCGGCACACTTCAATGCGCTGGATGCTTTACCCAACGCTTGCAGTCATAATGCGATTACTAACTCGGTAGCCGCCGCCAGCCCGCATTGCCGCAAGCGGCTTCGAATCGGAAACCGGCGCGCAGTCGCACCATCAGGTCCGCGATCTACCGCGTACGGTCCGCACCGGTACGTGGCGGGCGACGGCGCGGGGCGGCCCGGCTACCGGTAGCCGGGCCACCGCCACAGCGCCGCTAGTGGCTGAGCCGGCGGGTGATGCCGGTGAGTACATTGGCCGGACGCTGCTGCTCGCCGGCGAACGCGCTGATGACGACCAGCGCGCCGGTCAGCGCCGGAACCGCCCACTGCAGCGCGGTGAGCTGCTTCTGCGCCGCGGCCACCTCGGGCGGGGTTCCGGTGGTCGGCGTCGTACCGTCGGCGGCGGGCACCGCGTGGTACTGGGAGACCTTGCGGCCCAGCATCCGCGAGTAGCCGGTCGCTGCCAGCGCCGCGGCGGTCACTCCGGTCTTGATCATCGACATGGTGGCCACGCCCTGCTGGGCAGCCAGCCGATCGCTGTTGTCCAGCAGCTGACCGACGCTGCCGATCAGGTGGGCACCGATCGCGGCGGCATTCACCGGCGTCCAGCGGTCCCACCCGGCGTTGGCCACCGCGCCTGCCGAGCTGGCGTCACCGGCCTGCCCGGCAGCCGGGTTGAGGGCCACCGCGTTGGCCAGCGTGCCGCCGAACCAGGCTGCCAAACCGACGTCATGCAGTGAACGGGACACAGTGTTGAAAAGCACAGGAACTCCAAGGAGGAGAAAGCGATGCGCACCTCGCGGCGCACGCCGGATCGCTGCTGATCGGCAGGGGGCAAGTGCCCCGTGATCCCACCGTAACCCGTCCTGCGACTGCCCGGGGCAATGCGGTCGCCGGCTGCCACGCGAGCAGACAAGCCCGCTACGGCATGGGGGTAGCGTGGGCGACACGGTGAGCGGTGAGCCAAACCCGCCGGCCCCTGGAGCACAGGGACTCCGCGCGCAACACCACTACCGGAGACGCACATGAGCGTGGGACGACTGGCGGCGCGTGCCGTCATAGGAGGCCTGTTCATCGGCCATGGCACCCAGAAACTGTTCGGCTGGTTCGGCGGCCCGGGCCGCGCCGGCACCCAGGGCATGATGGAATCGCTGCAGCTGCGCCCGGCCAAGCTGCACGCCACCCTCGCCGGGGTCACCGAGACCGCCTGCGGAAGCATGCTGGCCGTGGGCCTTGCCACCCCGCTGGCGGCCGCCGGCCTGACCGGCGTGATGACCACCGCGATCCGCAAGGTCCACCTGCCCAACGGGCCCTGGGTGGCCAACGGCGGCTGGGAGTACAACGCGGTGCTGATTGCCGCGGTGACCGCGCTGGCCGAGACGGGGCCGGGTCCGGTCTCGCTGGACCACTACCTCGACATGGAGCACCACGGGGCCGGCTGGGCGCTGGCGGCGCTGGCCACCGGAGTCGGGGCGGCGTTCCTCACGATGGCTGCCGGCCAGCGGGGGCCTGCTACGCCGGTGCTGCAGGCCGCGGCCCCGGTCGCGGCCGAGGACACCGCGGGCGATCCCGCCACCGTCGGCGCCTGAACACCTCCCGGCCGGGCGCGGTGCCGATGCATCGCGCCGGCCGGGGCTACTCGGCGCTCAGTCGGCCGGTTCAGTCGGAGGGCGGTTCAGTCGGAGGCCCGGCTCAGTCGGAGGCCGGTAGCCCGACCGACGGCAGCGGCAGCTCGATCACAACCGCCGGTACGTCGATCGGCGTCGCCGGCGGGTCGCTCGGGAGGTGCGAGCTGTCGACGTCCGGGTCGGCGAGCGCCTCGGCCACCGCGGCCTCGATGGGCAGCTGCTGCCCGCGATGCAGCGCATCGTCGAACGCCGTCCCGATCGCTGCCCGGGCCTGGGCGACCGTGCGGTCCTTGAGCTCGAGATCGGGCAGGTAGTAGTTGTAGCCGCTGCCGAAGGAGCTGGCGAGCGCGGCCTGGGCCGCGCCCATCAGCACCGCCGCGCGCACCCAGTGACCGGCCTGGCCCGCCACCACCGCCAGCGCGTCCAGGAAGTAGGAGGTGTTGGCCCGGTCGCCGGTCTCCTGCGAGAGTGCAACCCCCTCCTGCAACAGCTGGGACGCGCGCTCCAGCCGGCCCTCGGCGGTGGCAGCCTGGGCCAGGTTGTACAGGGCGATGTAGCTGACCAGTCGGTCCGCCCGCCGCTGCGCCGCGGCCAGCCCGCGCTCGAACAGCTCGGTCGCCGACCGGGTCTCACCGCGGACCAGCTGGACGGTTCCCAGCCAGACCAGCAGGAGTGAACGCAGCCAGTCGGCCTTCGCCCGCTCGGCGACCTGGAGAGCGTCGTGGAAGAACCCCTCGGCACCCGAGAGGTCGCCGGTGGCCAGCGGCACCAGGCCGAGGCCACCCAGGGCATTGGCCTGCATGCCCAGATCGCCGGTCCGCAGCGAGATCTCCAGCGCCTGCTGCCAGTGCGCCGCGGCTCGCTGGTAGTCGTGATGCACGTAGCTGAGGCAGGCCGCGGCCGTGGCTGCCTGCGCCCGGACCTCGTCGCTCAGCTGGGATCGCAGGGCCGCCTCGGTCCAGTCCCGGCCCTGCTGGTCACCGCCGCGCATCCACCACACCAGCCACATCGCCCAGCACATCCGGGCGGCCGTGCCGGCGTCGCCGGACTCCAGGGACTGCGAGATCGCGCGCCTGACGTTGCCGTCCTCGCGCTCCAGCCGGCCGAGCCACTCGACCTGCGCACCGGTCTGCAGCGCCGGCGCCGCCAGCTCGACCAGCCGCAGGTAGCAGGCGGCGTGCGCGGCGGTCAGCGCCGGCCGGTCGGCTTCGGCCAGCAGCGAGTCGGCGTATTGCCGGATCGGCTCCAGCAGGTCGTACCGGACCTGGCCGTCGGGGTCGCGATGGACCCTGACCAGCGAGTGCTCGACCAGGTTGCCCAGGGCCGGCAGCACCTGCAGCGGATCGAGCACTTCGGCAGCCACCGCTTCGGCGGCGTCCAGATCGAAGCCACCGGCGAAGACGGCCAGCCTGGGCAGCAGCGCCTGGGCGTTCGGGTCGAGCAGCTGGTAGCTCCAGTCCAGGGTGGTGCGCAACCCGCGCTGCCGGGCCGGCAGGTCCCGGGTCCACCCGGTGGCCAGCGCCTGGTCCAGGCGCCGCAGCAGGTCCTGCGGTGACAGCAACCTGACGTTCGCCGCGGCCAGCTCCAGGGCCAGTGGCAGGCCGGCCAGCCGCCAGCAGATCGCTGCCACCTCACCGGCGGTGACCTCGGTGAGTTCGAAGGACGGCAGCACCGCTCGGGCCCGGGCCAGGAAGAGCTGGCCGGCCGGCGAGGAGCTGACATCTCGCGGATCGGCGGCCTGGGTCGAGGGTGGCAGGGTCAGGGGCGGCACGACGTGCTCGCGCTCACCGCTCACCCGCAGCGGGGCACGGCTGGTGACCAGCGCCCTGAGGCCGGCGACTCCGGCGAGCAGCTCGACGACGGTCGAGGCCGCCGCCAGCAGGTGCTCGAAGTTGTCCAGTACCAGCAGCAGGTCGCGGTGCCGCAGTTGCTCGATCAGCGCCGGCACCGCCGCTCCCGGCTCGGAGTCCAGGTCGCGCACGCCGAGCTCGCGGGCGATGGCAGCGGGCACCGACGCCGCCTCGGACACCGGTGCCAGCGACACGAAGACCACGCCGTCGCCGAAGCTGCCCGCCGCCCGCCCGGCCACCTCGACAGCCAGCCGGGTCTTGCCCACCCCGCCCGGACCGGTCAGGGTGAGCAACCGGCACTCGGATCCGATGAGGGCGCTCAGAACGTGGCTCACCTCGGCATCCCGGCCGACCAGTTCGGTGATCGGGGCCGGTAGCCGGTGCTCCGCGGCTGCCGGCAGGCCGTGATCGCCGGGGCGGGAGCTGCCGACATCTTCGGCGGCCTCGGGGAGGTCCGGCGGCAGCGCCCGGAACAGCCAGTCCCGGTCCGCCTCGGACAGCAGCAGCGCCTGCGCCAGCTTGCGCGCGGTGTGCGGCTGCGGCCGCCGCCGGGTTCCGCGCTCCAGCGCGCTGACGCCGTTGGTGCTGAGACCGGCCCGCTCGGCGAGCTCGTCCTGGGTCAGCCGGGCGTTCTGCCGCAGCGCTCGTAACCGGCCGCCGAACGAGGCAACCGCTGGGTGTCCGTCCGAGCGCTCCTGCACAGGCCCAGTCTAGGAAGTGCCGGCCGGTACCGGCCAAGTGCTCCCGGCCACTCGCGGACCTTGCGGTTCTGCGTGCGGCACACACACCTGGCGTTGTGTGACTGATGTGCGGGTGTTGAGTGTTCCCCGCTCGTGCCGGGCTGCGCAGAGTGGAGGGGTATCGCCGATCGACGCAGCAGAGGAGGACTCATGGCGCTGACGAGCAGACCGGCGTGGCACTCATACGGTGACGTGGGCGGAACCCGCACCCCGTGGGGCGATGTCGTCACCGAGGTGGTGTCCGCGACGCTGAGCAGCGGAGCGTTCCGCTGCCTCGACGTCCAGGTGTCCGGCGATCGGGCGCATCCGGACTACGTGCACCACCGCTGCGACGAGGCTTTCTACGTGCTCAGCGGACGATTCCGCATCACCGTCGGCGAGCAGCGGCTGCTCGACCTCGACGCCGGTGCCACGGTGTACGTGCCGCGCGGGCTTCGCCGGTCCTTGCAGGCGACCTCGGCGACCGGCCGCCTGCTGGTGATCCAGACGCCGGGGGACGAGCAGGACGGCGTGCTGGCCGCCCCGGCGCAGCAGCAGTCCGGCACTGCGATGTCGCTCGTCCAGGCGCTGGCCGACGGGGGCATCGAACTGATCCTCAGCCAGCAATCCGGGCCCATCGCACCATCCCCGGCAGGAACATCCCACCCGCAACCATCCCATTCGGAACCATCCCATTCACAAACGTCCCATTCACAAACGTCCCATACAGAAAGAGGAATCTCATGCTCAAGCGCGTAGCAGCGGTCATGGCATTGGCTGCCGGTACCCTTCTCGGCGCCCAAGCCGGACCAGCGTCGGCGGCACCGGCAGCACCGGCCGTCGGCGAACCGGAGGTCGCCTGGGTGAACCAGAACATCATCCTGTCGCCGGACCGGAGCAGCGCCACCGTCCTGGGCAAGTACCGCTGCTCGGGCGGCGAAACCGGCACGCACCTGTGGGTGTCGGTCAAGCAGGGTCCGGCCCTCGACACCGAGCACACCACCAGCGAGTTCGCCACTGCCTGGTACGACACGAACTACAACTACGCCACCGACCCCGCGGGGCTCACCGTCGACTGTGACGGGCACTGGCACGTCAGCCGGATCACCGTCAAGCCGGTGTTCGGCACGCTGACCGCCGGTAGCGCCTACGTCCAGTGGTGCCTCTACGACAGCGTCGGAGGATTCGCCGGCCCGTCCAGCTTCCTGACCGTCCGGGCCGGCGGCTGAGCCGAACCGCGCCCGATCGACCCACAAACCCTTATCGTAAAGGAGTTCAGATGCGCCCGATCGCACGCGCCGCAGTTGCCTCGGCACTGGGCGTGACCATGCTGGCCGCCCTGCCCGGCACCGCGCACGCCCAGGACACCGTGCTGATCGCCCAGCACGG
>DASZEI010000177.1:0-8400 GCA_035940975.1 Jatrophihabitans sp.
CCGGCGTTGGGAAACACGTAATGGTGATCGGTGCTGGTGCTGCACCCCGACAGCGCCAGCCAGCCCAGGTTCGCCGCAGCCGCGGCGTGCACCGCGTCGGCGTCGATCCGGGCCCAGATCGGGTACAGCTCGCTGAGCCAGTCGAACAGGATGCTGTCCGGGCCGAAGCCGCGGGTCAGCCACTGGTACAGGTGATGGTGGGTGTTCACCAGGCCCGGCGTGACCAGGCAGCCGGTGGTGTCGAGCAGCTGGGCACCGTCGCGCAGCTCCGCAGGCGCCGCTCCCGGCCCGACCGCGACGATCGCGGTCCCGTCGATCACCAGGTGGCCGTCGGGGTATTCGGTGTCGGCGGCATCGACGGTGGCGACGTGGCCGCCCTCCAGGACGATCACGGCCGGCCGGCCCGGGCCGCGGCGGCCTGCACCGCCTCGATGATCTGCTGGTAGCCGGTGCACCGGCACAGGTTGCCGGCCAGCGCCTCCCGGATCTCGGCCACCTCCGGGTCCGGCCGGCGGGCCAGCAGGTCGTGGGTGGCCACGATCAGCCCCGGCGTGCAGAAACCGCACTGCACCGCCCCGGCGTCGATGAAGGCCTGCTGGATCGGATCCAGGTCGGCGCCGTCGGTCAAACCCTCGACGGTCCGCACGCTACGGCCCTCGGCCTGGCCGGCCGCGACCAGGCAGGCGCAGACCGTCACGCCGTCCAGGTACACCGTGCAGGAGCCGCACTCACCCTGCTCGCAGGCGTTCTTGCTGCCCGGCAGGCCCATCCGCTCGCGCAGCACGTACAGCAGGCTCTCGCCCTCCCAGACGTCATCGACCTGGCGGGCCTCGCCGTTGACCGTGGTGTTCAGGCGCATGCGCGGTACTCCTGCCAGGCCCAGGTCAGGGTCCGCCGGGCCAGCACGGCCAGCGCCTGCCGCCGGTAGCGCGCGGTACCCCGGACGTCGTCGATGGGTGCCGCGGCCTGCGCCACCAGCTCACCGAACCGGGCGGCCACCGCCGGCGGCAGCTCGCCCCGAGACTCCCACCGGCCGGTCGAGTCCAGCTCGCCGGCCAGGAACGCCTCGGCTTCGGTGGCCCGCACCGGCGTCGGTGCCGCCGAGCCGATGCCGGTCCGAACCGAGCCGGTGGCCGGGTGCAGCGCGACCGAGAACGAGCAGACCGCGATCACCATCGCGTTGCGGGTGCCGACCTTGGCGAACTGGCACGGGCCGGAACCGGCCGGGATCCGGACGGCGCGGATCAGCTCGTCCGGCGCCAGCGCCGAGCGCTTGGGCGCGAGGTAGAACTCGTCGACCGGAATAAGCCGGCTGCCGCGGACCGAGGCCACCTCGACCGTCGCGTTCAGGGCCAGCAGCACCGGGTGGCTGTCGCCGGCCGGTGAGGCCGAGCCGAGGTTGCCGCCGATCGAGCCCCGGTTGCGGATCTGCGGCGAGCCGATGGTGCGCGAGGCCATCGCCAGGCCCGGCAGCCGGTCGCCCAGCTCGGTGATCACCCGGGCGTAGGGCAGGGTGGCGCCCAGGACGAGCTGGCCGTCCTCGATCGCCCAGTCGGCCAGCTCGCTGATCGGGTTGAGGTCCAGCAGCGCCTCGGGCCGGCGGCGGTCGAAGTTGATCTCGACCATCAGGTCGGTGCCGCCGGCCAGCGGCACGGCGGCGGGCAGCTCGGCCTTGGTCGCCAGTGCCTCCGGCCACGATCCCGGTCGCAGGAAGTCCACCGCCCACCCCTTTCGTTCTCAGCGACGATAGCCGTGGCCGGCCGGAAACGCCCTACCCCACGGCGTCCGATCGGCGTGCTGGCCTCAGGTCCAGGCGGGTCCCGCGTCGGGGGCGTCCTCGGCCAGTACCTGGCCCTCGATCAGGCCGTACGGCCGGTCCGCGGCCAGGTAGACCTCGTTGTCGTTCGGCAGCCCGAACGGGCTGAGATCGACCAGGAAGTGGTGCTTGTTCGGCAGCGCCAGCCGGACCTCACAGATCTCGGGCACCTCGGCCAGCACCCGGCAGCCCATCGCGTAGAGGCTCTGCTGCAGCGAGTAGCTGTAGGTGTCGACGAAGGCCTGGATCAGCGCCTGCCGGGCCCGCTCGTGCACCGCCGCCCAGTCCCAGCCGTCGTAGTCAGTGGCCCGCAACCGCCAGCGCGCCTCGACGCTGGTGGCCAGCATCCGGTCAGTGGTCTCGGCCAGCGTGGTGTACTCGTCCCGGGCGAAGCCCCAGAACTCCGAGTCGGTGGTGTTGAGCAGGGTCAGCTCGCGCAGGCCGCCGACCACCCAGCTGCCGGACTGCTCGTCGTGCACCACCGTGACGGTGCGGATCTCGCCGCCGGAGCGGAGCAGCGAGTGCGGTCCGATCGACGTCCAGCCGTAGCTGTCCAGCCGCACCCAGGCGCGGGAGATTCCTGGCTGGCGGTCGACGAAGTGCCGTGCCAGCGCCAGCGCGAACGCCTCGGGCTCGACGGTGCCCAGTTGCTGGGCCAGGGCGTAGACGGTGTTCTTCTGGGTGTCGGTCGGCAGCACCTGGTCATTGGCGCCCGACAGGTGCACCTCGCGCATGTCGCCGGCCAGGCTGACCGAGACGTTCCAGTCGCAGATGGCGTGCGGTTGCCGGCCGCGGTCGACGCGCACCAGCCGGACCTCGGCCTTGCCGTACCGGTTCTCACCCAGGACCGCCATCAGTTCTCCCTCGGAACTGCCATCAGTTCTGCCTCGGCACGGCCATCAGCTGCCCCGGTAGGTCGAGTACGCGAACGGGCTGAGCAGCAACGGCACGTGGTAGTGCTGGCCGGCGCCCTCGACCCGGAAGGTGATGACCACCTCGGGATAGAACGCCTGCGGCCCGAGATAGCTCTCGGTGTCGAAGACCAGCCGGTAGTGCCCCGCCGGCAGCCCCGGTGACAGGTCGGCGATCCGGCCGTCCGCGCCGGTGACCCGCTCGGCCAGCACCGTCCAGCCGGAGGCCGACTGCTGCTCCAGCCGCACCGGCACGCCGTGCGCCGGACGACCCCGCACCGCGTCCAGGACGTGGGTGGACAGGCTCATGAGCGGCTCACCCTCATCGAAAGGCGTCTGCTCATCGAAAGGCGTCTGCTCATCGAAACGCCTTGGCCAGCCGCAACCGGACGATCTTGGCCAGCTCGCCGCGGACCACCTCGCGCTCGGCGACCGGGTCGTTGCGCAGTCGGGACCGCAGTGCGGCCAGCATCGTCTCGGCCGACAGGCCGGTGGCGCAGATCAGGAAGACGTGGCCGAAGCGCTGCTCGTAGGCCTGGTTGGCCGCGGCCAGCTCCTGGCGCACCCCGTCGGCAGCGGTGGCGGTGCCCGCTTGCTCCTGCCGGGACCAGCCGTCGGCCCGGCCGTCCGCGCTCGCTCGCTCGCCGATCCGGGGATGGCCGGCCAGTGCCGACTCCACCTCCGACCAGTCCAGCCGGGCCAACAGGGCGTCCGAGGCGGCGGTGAGCCGGTCCAGCCGGGTGTACGGGCGGCCGCTGACCAGGCTGGAGATCCACCGCCGGCTGGTGCAGCAGGGCATCAGTTCGGCGGCAGCGTCGGCGGCCGGTGCCGAGTCGAACTCGGCCACCGCGATCGGGCCGCTGTCTGCCGGGTCCACCTCGCACCACCCCTCTCGTGCCAAACCTAGCGCGCGGCAGGTGCAAGGGCGCAGCCCTGTTGGTTGCGGCGCCGTGTTGGATGGGGCGATGGCCGAACTGCTGCTGCGCGCTCGCCGGATCGTCACCGCCGACGGCGAGCGGGCCGGTGCGGTGCGGGTCAGCGGCGGCCGGATCGTCTCGATCGAGGATTTCTATTTCCCGCCCGATACCGGCCGGGACGAGGTGGAACTCGGCGACGACTGCGTGCTGCTGCCCGGCCTGGTGGACTCGCACGTGCACATCAACGAGCCGGGCCGGACCGAGTGGGAAGGCTTCGGCTCGGCCACCGCGGCGGCCGCGGCCGGCGGGATCACCACGGTGGTGGACATGCCGCTCAACAGCATCCCGCCGACGGTGGATCTGGCGTCGCTGCGCGCCAAGCAGCGCGCTGCCGAGGGCCGGGTGCATGTGGACGTCGCGTTCTGGGGCGGCGCCGTGCCGGCCAACTGTCGGCCTGCTGACGCGACACCGGCCGGGGGCACCGGCAGCGACCTGCACGACCTGCACCGTGCCGGGGTGGCCGGGTTCAAGTGCTTCCTGCTCGACTCCGGCGTCCCGGAATTCCCGCCGCTGGACCGGGCCGGCCTGGTGTCGGCGATGACCACGATCGCGGCCTTCGACGGCCTGCTGATCGCCCATGCCGAGGATCCGGCGGTGATCGCGGCGTCCCCGCAACCGTCCGGGCGCAGCTACCAGGCCTTCCTGGCCTCCCGGCCGCCGCGCGCCGAGACCGAGGCCGTCAGCTGGCTGCTGGACGCGGTCCGCCGGACCGGCTGCCGGGCGCACCTGGTGCACCTGTCCAGCGCCGCCGCGCTGCCGCTACTGGCCGCCGCCCGCGCCGAGGGGCTGCCGGTCACCGTCGAGACCTGCCCGCACTACCTGAGCCTGGCCGCCGAGCGGGTGCCCGACGGGGCGACCCAGTTCAAGTGCTGCCCGCCGATCAGGGACCAGGCCAATCGGGAGCGGTTGTGGCAGGCGCTCTCGGACGGCCTGATCGACTGCGTGGTGTCAGACCACTCGCCCTGCACCCCCGAACTCAAGCGGCTGGACACCGGTGACTTCGGTGCGGCGTGGGGCGGCATCGCCTCCGTCCAGCTGTCCCTGCCGGTGACCTGGACCGAGGCCAGCAGCCGTGGTCACAGCCTGCCGGAGCTGGCCGGCTGGATGGCCGGCGGCCCGGCGCGACTGGCGGGCTTGGCCGGCAAGGGCGCGATCGCGGCCGGTTACGACGCCGACTTCGCGGTCTTCGCCCCCGACGACAGCTTCGTGGTGGACCAGGCCCGGCTACTGCACCGGCACCCCGTCACGCCGTACGCCGGGGTTAGGCTGCGCGGCGTGGTGCGAGAAACCTGGCTGGCGGGCGAGCGGATCGACGGGCACACCCCGCGGGGCCGGCTGCTGCGCCGGGCAAGTGCTCGGTGACGGCCCACCCGGCCGAGTTCCGCGGCCTTGCCGACCTGGCCGGCCGGGCGCTGGGTGGCAGCGTGGTCTGGACCAACGACGACTTCTTCGCCAGCGCGCACAACCTGATCAATCCCGGCCCGGCCGTCCACGACCCGGCGGCCTTCGACGCTCGCGGCAAGGTCTACGACGGCTGGGAGAGCCGGCGCCGGCGCGACGATCCCGACCCGCCGGCCGACGTGGCACCCGCAGGCCGTTCGGCTGGCTACGACGAGGTGATCCTGCGGCTGGCGGTGCCCGGCATCGTCCGGGGCGTGCTGATCGACACCAGCCACTTCACCGGCAACTTCCCGCCGTACGCCTCGGTCGAGGCCACCACCATCCTGGGCTATCCGTCGGCCGCGGAGCTGCGCGTCGCGACCTGGACGCCGTTGCTGGCCAAGTGCGAACTGGCCGGCGACGCCGAGAACGCTCATCCGATCTTCGCCGCCGATCACCTGAGCAGCCACGTCCGGCTGCGGATCTATCCCGACGGCGGGGTGGCCCGGTTCCGGGTGCACGGCGAGCCGCTGGCCGATCCGCGGTTCCTGGGCGGCCGGGTGGATCTGGCCGCCACCCTCAACGGCGGCCGGATCCTTGGCTGCAGCAACCGGTTCTACTCCGCGCCGTCCAACGTGCTGGCCCCGGGCCGGTCGAGCGTCATGTCCGACGGCTGGGAGAACGCCCGTCGCCGCGACGGCGGCAACGACTGGATCGAGGTGCAACTGGCCGGTGCCGGCACCCTGCATTCCGTCGTGATCGACACATCCCGCTTCGTCGGCAACGCTCCGGGCGCGGCGATGCTCTCAGACCTGGACACCGGCGAGCAGTTGCTGCCCCGCACCCGGCTGGTCCCTGACACCGAGCACCGGTTCAAGGTCGGCTCGTCGGCGCCGGTGCGCCGGGTGCGGCTGGACGTCTACCCCGACGGCGGCATCGCGCGGCTGCGGGTGCTCGGGGAGCTCAGCGCCGACGCGCGTGCCGAGCTCGGCCGGCGGTGGCTGGCACTGCTGCCGGACCAGGTCGCGGCCGGCATCGGCGACGACGAGCTGTTCGACTGAACCGCGAAGATGAACCCCGCACCTGCCCAGGACCCCTCGCCGGCCGCCGAGTTGGCCGCCGTGCTGGCGGGCCGCGCCGAGGCGCTGCTGGCCGGCGATGACGCCGAACGGGCCCGCCGCTACCCGGGGCCGGCCACCGACCGGCAACCGGTGCACACCGCCTACGTCCCGACCGACCGGTTCTCGGCCGGCACCCCGGGGCAATGGGCCGACGTGGCGCTGCGCGCCCTGGACGAGCACGGCCCGATGCCGGGCTTCGACGAGCCGGAGCACCACAAGGTGCGGGCGAAGCTGGGGCGCGAACCGATCGAGGACCTGCGGGTCGACTTCGAGGACGGCTACGGAATCCGTCCGGACGAGGCCGAGGACGCCGCCGCGATCTCGGCCGCCATCGCCCTGGCCGAACTGGTCGGTAGCAGCCTCGCGCCGCCGTTCTGCGGCCTGCGGATCAAGTCGCTGGAGCCGGCGACCCGCCGCCGCGGGCTGAGCACCCTGGCCCTGTTCCTGGACACCCTGCTCAGCCGGACGGCACTGCCGGCCGGGTTCCGGATCACCCTGCCCAAGGTCAGCTCGGTGCGGCAGGTGCAGGCGATGGTGGAGTGCTGCGCGCTGCTGGAATCCCGGCTCGGCCTGGCCGATGGGCAGCTGCGGTTCGAGATCCAGGTCGAGACGCCGCAGGCCGTCCTCGGCCCGGACGGCACCGCGCTGGTGGCGCCGATGATCACTGCCGCGGCCGGGCGGTGCGCCGGGCTGCACTACGGCACCTACGACTACAGCGCCAGCCTGGGGATCGCCGCGGCCTTCCAGTCGATGGCCCACCCGGCGGCCGATCACGCCAAGGCGGTGCTGCAGGTGGCGGCGGCCGAGACCGGCATCGCGGTGTCCGACGGTTCCACCAACGTGCTGCCGGTGGGCGGCACCGCCGACGTCCGGCAGGCCTGGCAGCTGCATGCCGGTCTGGTCCGGCGCTCGCTGGAGCGCGGTTTCTACCAGGGCTGGGACCTGCACCCGGCCCAGCTGGCCAGCCGGTACGCCGCGACCTTCCGGTTCTTCACCGACGGGCTGGAGGCGGCCCAGGCCAGGCTGGCGGCCTACCGAGCGCGGCTGCAGACCGGCATCGCCGACGAACCGGCCACCGCCCGGGCGCTGGCCGACTACCTCGCGCGCGGGGTGGCCTGCGGGGCGATCGCCGAATCGCAGGCGACCGGTTCGGAGCCGTCCACCGGGACGGAGCCGGCGTCCGGCGGCTGACTGTAGGGTTGCCCGGTGGCATTGGCGCTGTATCGAAAGTACCGCTCGGCCGACTTCTCCGAAGTGATCGGGCAGGAGCATGTGACGGCTCCGCTGATCCAGGCGTTGACGGCCGGCCGGATCAATCACGCGTACCTGTTCTCGGGCCCCCGGGGCTGCGGCAAGACCTCCAGCGCCCGGATCCTGGCGCGCTCGCTCAACTGCGAGCAGGGCCCGACGCCGACGCCGTGCGGGGTGTGCCTGTCCTGCGTGGAACTGGCGCCCAACGGCCCCGGCTCGATCGACGTGATCGAGATCGACGCGGCCAGCCACGGCGGCGTGGAGGACGCCCGCGACCTGCGGGAGCGGGCCTACTACGCCCCGGCGCGCGACCGCTACAAGGTCTACATCATCGACGAAGCGCACATGGTCACCAACCAGGGCTTCAACGCGCTGCTGAAGCTGGTCGAGGAGCCGCCGGAGTTCCTGGTCTTCATCTTCGCCACCACCGAGCCGGACAAGGTGCTGCAGACGATCCGCTCCCGTACCCACCACTACCCGTTCCGGCTGATCCCGCCGTCGGTGCTGCGCGCCCACCTGGAACGGATCTGCCAGGTCGAGGAGGTGACGGTCGAGCCGACCGTGTTCCCGCTGGTGGTGCGGGCCGGGGCGGGTTCGGCCCGGGACTCGTTGTCGGTGCTGGACCAACTGCTGTCCGGGGCCGGCCCCGAAGGCGTCACCTATGCCAGGGCGGTCGGGTTGCTCGGCGTCACCGACTCGGCGCTGCTGGATGACATGACCGACTCGCTGGCCGTCGGCGATGCAGCCGGGGTGTACGCCACCATCGACCGGGTGGTCGAAGCCGGCCACGACCCGCGCCGGTTCGCCGCCGACCTGCTGGACCGCTTCCGCGACCTGATCGTGCTGGACGCGGTGCCGGACGCGGTGGACAAGGGGCTGATCGACTACGCCGGCGACCAGGCGATCCGGATGGCTGAGCAGTCCCGCCGGATCGGGCTGGCCAG
>DASZEI010000178.1:0-2007 GCA_035940975.1 Jatrophihabitans sp.
CCGGACTGGCAGAAGTTCCGGCAGGCGATGGTCACCGAGCAGCGGGTGATGCTGCGGCTGGCGGTCAGCCGGGTCTACGGGATGCCCGCCCGCGGCTGAGCGGTGCCGGCCACGACCGTCGTTTTCACAGAGAGGCAGCGCTATGTCGTCGACGAGTGGATCGTTGAAGATCGGTTACAAGGCCTCGGCCGAGCAGTTCGGGCCGCGCCAGCTGCTCGACTACGCGGTCGAGGCCGAGCAGCACGGCCTGGACAGTGTGATGATCTCCGACCACTTCCAGCCCTGGCAGCACGACGGCGGCCACGCCCCGTTCGCGCTGTCCTGGCTGGCGGCGGTCGGCGAGCGCACCAGCCGGGTCCAGCTCGGCACCAGCGTGCTGACCCCCACCTTCAGGTACAACCCCGCCATCATCGCCCAGGCCTTCGGCACGCTGGCCTGCCTCTACCCCGACCGGATGCTGCTCGGCATCGGCACCGGCGAGGCGCTCAACGAGGTGGCGGTGGCCCGGCTGGAATGGCCGGACTTCAAGGAGCGCTTCGCCCGGTTGCGCGAGGCGGTGCAGCTGATGCGCCGGCTGTGGACCGAGGAGCGGGTCAGCTTCGACGGCGAGTACTACCAGTGCACCGACGCCACGGTCTATGACCGGCCCGAGCACAGCGTTCCGGTCTACATCGCCGCCGGTGGCCCGGTGGTGGCCCGGTACGCCGGCCGGGCCGGTGACGGCTTCATCTGCACCTCCGGCAAGGGGCCCGAGCTGTACCGGGACAAGCTGGTGCCGGCCGTCAAGGAAGGGCTGGAGGCGGCCGGCCGGGAGTTCTCGCAGCTGGACCGGATGATCGAGATCAAGCTGTCCTACGACCCCGACCCCGAGCAGGCGCTGGACAACACCCGGTTCTGGGCGCCGCTGGCGCTGACCGCGGAGCAGAAGCACGGCCTGCACGATCCGATCGAGATGCAGGCGGCCGGTGCGGCGCTGCCGATCGAGCAGGTCGCCGGCCGGTGGATCGTGGCCAGCGATCCCGAGACCGCGGTCGCGGCGATCCGGCCCTACCTGGACTACGGCTTCAACCACTTGGTCTTCCACGGCCCCGGCCACGACCAGTCCCGGTTCCTGACCTCCTTCAGCGAGCAGGTCGTACCGCTGCTGCGCGCGCTCGGCTGAGCGCCGGTGTCCGATACCGCCATCAGGCGGGTCCGCGAGCCCGATCTGGCCGCCGTGGTCGGCCTGGTGCACGAACTGGCCTCCTACGAGCGGGCTCCGCTGGAATGCCGGCTCACCACCAACCAGTTGCGCCGGGCGCTGTTCGGGCCGCAGCCGGCCCTGTTCGGCCACGTCGCCGAGGTCGGCGGCACGGTGGCCGGTTGCGCGCTGTGGTTCCTGAACTTCTCGACCTGGAAGGGAAGTCATGGAATCTACCTCGAAGACCTGTATGTCCAGCCCGACTATCGCGGCCGCGGGCTGGGCCGGGGCCTGCTCGCCGCCCTTGCCACCGAAACCTGCCAGCGCGGTTTCTCCCGGCTGGAATGGTCGGTGCTGGACTGGAACATGCCGGCGATCGCCTTCTACCAGGCACTCGGCGCCCGTCCGATGCAGGGCTGGACGACGTTCCGGCTCAGCGGGGCGGCCCTGTCGGCTCTCGGAGGCTAAATCTCCCATTCACCTGCGGGTGACCAATTAGTCACTTAGAGTCAGATCAATTTGATGTTAAAAACCGCTTCGAGCAGGGATACTTCATGAGACGAGTTGTTGCCGGTGCGTCCACGGCTGTTCTGGTCGGCGCACTGTTGTCCGTGGCCAGCACGGCCGGCACCGCCGGTCCGGCCGGGGCGGCGACGCTGTCGGTCCCCAGCGCTTACCGCACGATCAGCGCGGCCATCGCTGCCGCGCACAACGGTGACACCGTCTCGGTCGCGCCCGGCACCTACCGGGAGAACCTCACCATCATGGGCAAGCGGATCACCGTCCGCTCCGTCTCGGGCCCCAGCGTCACGGTGATCGTCGGCAAT
>DASZEI010000179.1:0-1750 GCA_035940975.1 Jatrophihabitans sp.
CGATCCCGCCCCGCCCCGGCCCACGGTGCCGGCGCGGGCCCGGCAGTTGCGGGCCCGGCTGCTCGGCGGCGATCGGGACCGCGAACGCTGCCGGGCAGAGCTGGCCGCGATCGTCGGCGTGCTGCGCGACGAGTACGCGGCCGGGGCGACCATCGCGGCGGCCTTCACCGCCGCTGCCGAGCTCCCGGGGCGGTTCCGGGCCGCGATCGCTGACGCGGCGGCCCTGGCCCGAGACGGCCGGGAGGTCACTGCGGCCCTGGCCGGCCAACGGCAGCTGGCTTCCTTGGCCGTCGCCTGTGATCTGGCCGGCCGCAACGGAGTGTCGCTGGCCCGGTCGTTGGCGGGTGTGCAGGCCGAGTTGGCAGCCGACCAACGGGCCCACCGAGCGGTCCGGACGGCCTTGGCCGGACCTCGCAGCTCGGCCTTGCTGCTGGCCGGACTGCCGCTGATCGGGCTGGCCATGGCAAGCGCGATGGGTGCCGATCCGCAGCGGGTGCTGCTGCACACCGGCGCCGGGCGGCTCGCACTCGTGGTCGGCGTGACGCTCGACCTGACCGGCGTGGCCTGGACGCTGGCGCTCAGCCGGCGGGCGGTGGCCGGGACGCTGCCGGGATGAGCGTTGCGGGTTGGCTGGCGCTCGCGTTGCTCCTCATTCCGGCCGGCACTGTGAGGACACCGGCCCGGCATCGCGACCGGTCGGCGGGCAGGAGCCACCCGCCGGCGGTGCTCACCGGCGCGGTGCTCACCGGCGCGGCGCCGGGTGGCACGGCGCTGGCTGGCATGGCGCTGGCTGGCACAGTGCGGCCGGCTGCGCGGCCGGCCGTGTTGCCGGCGACCGCCGCGGTGGCGGCAGCCGTCCTGGCGGTGCTGCTGGCCGGCCGGCCGGGTGCCGTGCTCGCACTGCCGCTGGCGGCGGCCGCCTGGCTGCTGACCAGCCGGTCCCGAGCCGAGGTCCGGCCGGCCGAGCCACGGTCGGTGGCCTTCGTGGTGGACCTGCTGGCCGGTGCCCTCGGGTCCGGGTTGCCACCGGAGCTGGCCATCGACCGGGTCGCGGCGGCGGTGTCCGCGCACGGCACGGCCGGCTTGCGGCAGGCCGTCGAACCGCTGAGCCGGGTGGGCCGGCTGCTGCGATTGGGCAGCGAACCGGCAGCGGCATGGGCGGTGCTGCGGCCGGTGCCGGGCTACCGGGCGGTCGCGGACAGCGGCAGGCGGTGCGCCAGCAGCGGTGCCCGGCTGGCCGAGGCGCTGGCGGCGGTGGCGGCCGAGTTGCGAGCCGCGCACCAGGCCGAGGCGCTGGCCAGAGCCGAACGCGTCGGGGTGTGGTCGCTGCTGCCACTGGGCTTGTGCTTCCTGCCGGCCTTCGCCTGCCTCGGGGTGCTGCCGGTGATCCTGGGTGTGGCCGGCGAGGTGTTCGGCGGCGTGGCCGGATGAGAGTCGTTTCCGGAGTGGCGGTTAGATATGGGCATGCGAATGGCGGTAGCCGGCGGCACCGGGTTGATCGGACGGCAGGTGGTCAGCCTGCTCGAGCAGGCCGGGCACGAGCCGGTGGTGCTGGCCCGCTCGCGCGGCGTCGACATCACGACCGGCGCGGGCCTGGACGCGGCGCTCGCCGGAGCCCAGGCGGTGATCGACGTCAGCAACGTGACCACCCTCTCGAAGAAGCGCTCGGTGCGCTTCTTCACCGCCGGCACCAGCCGGCTGCTGGAGGCTGGCGTCCGGGCCGGTGTCACGCACCACATCGCCCTGTCGA
>DASZEI010000180.1:0-5356 GCA_035940975.1 Jatrophihabitans sp.
GACCCAGGCACGGCCGTTCGTGACCTGGAAGTTCGCCGGCACCCTGGACGGCCGCAGCGCCGCCGCGGACGGCAGCTCGCGCTGGGTGAGCAACGCGCTGTCGCGGGCCGACGTGCACGCGCTGCGGGACGTGGTGGACGCCATCGTGGTGGGCAGCGGCACCGTGCTGGTGGACGACCCGCAGCTCACCGTGCGCGGCGTGCACGGCCTGGACGACGACCAGCTGGCCGACCGGCAGCCGCTGCGGGTGGTGATGGACCGCCGGCACCGGGTGCCGCCGGATGCCCGGGTCTTCGACGAGGTGGCCGAGACGGTGGTGCTCGACACCGCGGTGCCGCGGTTCGCGTTGAAGGCACTGTTCGACCGGGGCGTCCGGCACGTCCTGCTGGAGGGCGGCCCGACGCTGGCCGGCGCCTTCCTGGAAGCCCGGCTGGTCGACCAGGTGGTGGCCTATATCGCTCCGAAACTGCTGGGCGCGGGACCGGCCGTGCTGGAGGATGCAGGAATAAGGACGATGTCCCAGGCCGTCTCACTGGAGATACAGGACGTGCAGCGGCTGGGAGACGACCTCAAGGTCATCGGACGCCCCGTCGGGTCGAATGCGGTCGAGCCAGCGCCGCGAAAGGATTAGCGATGTTCACCGGCATCATCGAAGAAGTCGGCGAGGTCGTCCAGCTCACCTCAGCTAGCAGCTCCGCGGTGTTGCGGGTCCGGGCCGCCACCGTCGGGCAGGACGTCGCGCACGGCGCCTCGATCGCCGTCAACGGGGTCTGCCTCACCGTGATCGGGCAGCACCCGGCCGGATCGGCGGACCCGTCCGGGGTGCTCGAGCTCGAATTCGACGTGATGGCCGAAACCCTGCAGCGCAGCGTGATCGGCGGGTTGACCAGCGGCCGGCGGGTGAACCTCGAACGGGCGGCCCGCTTGGACAGCCGGTTGGACGGCCACATCGTGCAGGGTCACGTCGACGGCACCGCGACGGTGCTGGCCCGCACTCCCGGCGAGGCCTGGGAGACTTTCCGCTTCTCGCTGCCCTCAGGCCTTGCCCGCTACGTCGCCGAGAAGGGCTCGATCGCCGTCGACGGGGTGTCGCTGACGGTGGCGGCGGTCGGCGCCGACCCGGACGGAACCGACTGGTTCGAGGTGGGCCTCATTCCGGAAACCTTGCGCGCGACCTCGCTTCCCGACCGGGCGATAGGAGATCATGTCAACCTAGAAGTGGACGTACTAGCCAAATACACCGAACGCTTGCTCACCTATGGGAGACCCACGACGACGAACGGCGGCACCTGACATGCTGGATCCGATCCACAAGGCGATCGCCGAGATTGCGGCCGGTCGGCCGGTGGTGGTAGTTGACGACGAGGACCGGGAGAACGAGGGCGACCTGATCTTCGCCGCCGAGCTCGCCACCCCCGAGCTGATGGCCTTCATGGTGCGCTACACCTCGGGCTACATCTGCGTCCCGATCACCGACGCCGACGCCGACCGGCTCGACCTGCCGCCGATGGTGCGCACCAACCAGGACAAGCGTGGAACCGCCTACACCGTCACCGTGGACGCCCGGGAGGGAGTCAGCACCGGCATCTCCGCCTCCGACCGCTGCCACACCATCAAGCTGCTGGCCGATCCCGGCACCTCGTCGGCGGATCTGGCCCGCCCGGGCCACATCGTGCCGTTGCGCGCCAAGGAGGGCGGCGTGCTGCGCCGTCCCGGGCACACCGAGGCGGCCGTCGACCTGGCCACCCTGGCGGGGCTCCGGCCGGCCGGCGTGCTGTGCGAGATCGTCAGCGAGAAGGACCCGTCCGGCATGGCGCGCTCGCAGGAACTGCGGGCCTTCGCCGACGAGCACGGCCTGGTGATGATCTCGATCGCGGACCTGATCGCCTACCGGCGCCGGTTCGAGAAGCTGGTCGAGCGCAAGGCCAGCGCCCGGGTGCCGTTGCGCTACGGCGAGTTCATCGCGCACGGCTACTCCGCCAGCTACGACGAGCGCGAGCACGTGGCCTTCGTGTTCGGCGCGATCGGCGACGGCGAGGACCTGCTGGTGCGGGTGCACTCCGAATGCCTGACCGGCGACATCTTCGGCTCGCTGCGCTGTGACTGCGGCCCGCAGCTGGACGCCTCGCTGGCCGCGGTGGCGCGCGAGGGCAGGGGAGTGGTGCTCTACATGCGCGGCCACGAAGGCCGTGGCATCGGGCTCTTCCACAAGCTGCAGGCCTACCAGTTGCAGGACGCCGGCCGCGACACCCTGGACGCGAACCTGGACCTGGGACTGCCCGCCGATGCTCGCGACTACGGCACCGGCGCGCAGATCCTGGTCGACCTCGGGGTGCGCACTATGCGGCTGCTGACCAACAACCCGGCCAAGCGGGCCGGCCTTGAGGGGTACGGGCTGTCGGTGCTCGGCACCGTCCGGCTGCCGACCCATGCCAACCCCGAGAACCTGCGCTACCTGCAGACCAAGAAGGAGCGGATGGGCCACGAGCTGGACCTCGGGGACAGCTCGCTCGGCGCGGTGATCGCCGAACTCAACGAACTCAAGCGCGAGTTGGGCTCATGAGCGGGTTCGGATGAGCGGTCATGGAGCGCCCGCGACCGGGGCGGTGGCGGGCGCGTCCGGCCTGAAGGTGGTCGTGCTGGCCGCCCGCTGGCACGCCACGGTGATGGACGGCCTGCTTGCCGGCGCCGAGCGCGCGCTGGCCGACTCCGAAGTCAGTGACGTCACGGTCATCCGGGTGGCCGGCACCTATGAGCTGCCGGTCGCGGCCACCCGGGTCGCGAACTCGGTGAATCCAGCCGTGGACGCGATAGTGGCGCTCGGCGTGGTGATCCGCGGCGGCACCCCGCACTTCGAGTACGTCTGCGGCGCGGCCACCGACGGGCTGACCCAGGTGTCGGTCAGCACCGGCGTCCCGATCGGCTTCGGAGTGCTCACCTGCGACACCGACGAGCAGGCCCTGGATCGGGCCGGGCTGCCCGGTTCCAAGGAGGACAAGGGCTACGAGGCCGCGCAGGCCGCGCTGGCCACCGCGGTGGCGCTGGCCGACTACCCGCGCCGCTGAGCCCGTGACCGCCGCACCGTCGCCAGCGGTCACCGGCATCGTGCTCGCGGCCGGCGCGGGGCGCCGGCTCGGCCGTCCCAAGGCCGACGTCGAGCTCGGCGGTCAGCGGCTGGTGGACCGGGCGGTGGCCACGCTGCGCGCCGGTGGCTGCGCCGAGGTGCTGGCGGTGCTGCGACCCGGCCAGGCGGCCGCGGCCGGCGCCCGGACGGTGGTCAACCCCGAACCGGACCGGGGGATGGGCTCGTCGTTGCGCTGCGCGCTGGCCGAACTGGCCGTCGACCCGCGGTCGGAGGCCTGCGTGGTGCTGCTGGTCGACCTGGTGGGGGTGCGGCCGGAGGAGGTGGCGGCGGTTCTCGAGCGGCACCGGGCCGGGGCCGAGATCGTCGCGGTGCGCCGGGCCGGGCTGCGCTCGCATCCGGTGCTGGTCAGCCACCGGTGGTATCCCGAGTTCGGAGCCGCCGCGGCGGGGGACCAGGGTGGCCGGGACTTCTTCGTCCGGCACCGGGCGGACACCAGCTTCGTGGATTACCCCGACGCGCTCGTCGACATCGACACGCCAGAGGACCTCCGCCGGATCATCGCCACCGAGCCGTTCCCGAGCCAGGAATTCCGGGACAGCTGAGCGCCTGCTCGGGCCACGTGGCCTGCATGCCTTCGTTATAGGCACATCGCCCAACCATTTCCGGCAGAACCTCTACTCCTTCCTCCGGATTTATACAGTTTCGATTGTTCCATCGATGCTAACTTTGCGGCCCTTCGACCTGATCCTCCGCGCATCCCGGACGTGAGGAGACCGTCCTGACTGTGAGGTGCCCGATTGAAGCGTCGGTGTGATGGGTTGCGAGGGGTCCTGGTGTTGGCGCTGGCAGCCGGCGTCGTCACCGCGGTGCAGGTGGGGCTCTCGCCGCGGTCCGGTCCGGCGGCTGCCGACGCCTCGGCCGGTCCGGCCGGTCTGTTCGTACCGGCGACGGGCCGGCTGCTCGATACCCGTAACGGCACCGGTGGGTATTCGAGCCCGATGCCGGCCGGTGGTGTCCGGACGGTGACAGCGGCGGGGCGGGCGGGTATTCCCGATTCCGGGGTCAGCGCGCTTGCCCTGACCCTGACCGCGGTCGGGGCCGGCAGCAGTGGAGCGGTCAGCGTGGCGCCGGGGGATGTGGCGACCCCGTCCGGAGCGGCATTGGTGTTCAATCCCGGCGACTCGATCTCCAACACCGCCCTGGTAGCGCTGCACGCCGATGGCACGTTGCACGTGCTGGCCGATCATGCGATCAACCTGATCATCGACGTGCAGGGCTACTTCACCGCTGGCTCGGCGACCGCGCCGGGTGGCTTCGTGGCGGTCTCCCCGACCCGGCTTGCCGATACCCGCAGTGGCAAGGGGGTGCCAGCGGCGAAGGTCGGCACCGGAGGAGCGGTGGCGGTGCAGGCCGGTGGCCTGGCGGGTGTGCCGGCTGACGCCAGCGCGGTGTACGCCAACATCACCGTCCTCAACCAGACCGCTATCGGCTACCTGCGTACCTATGCCGCTGACCAGCCCGCGCCGAGTACCGGTGCGTTGGACTTCGACGACTCGGCCACCGCCCAGTCGGTGGCGATCCCGCTGTCGCCCGACGGCCGGTTCAAGGTGCTGGTCGGTGCGGGTGGGCCGGTGGACCTGGCTATCGACATCCAGGGCTACTTCACCGCCGCCGCCACCAACGCAACCTTCACCCCGGCCGCGGTGCACCTGCTCGACACCCGGGTCGCGCCGGTGCGGACCCTGGCCGGCAACTCGGTCACCAAGCTGAGCGTCGCAGGGGTGTCCGGTATCCCGGCGGTGGCGGACGGCCTCGGCGCGGTCGCCCTGAACCTGCGCACCGTGCACGCGACCGGCGCCGCCGGCGGCTACCTCAGGTTGTGGCCGAGCGACCAGGCCGAGCCCGCCACCTCGAACGTCAACTACACCGCTGACAACGTCTACCGGACCGACCTGGCCATCGTCGCCCCGGCCGCCGACGGCAGCATCAACGTCCGCAATGGCGGATCGGCCCCGGTCGACCTGGTCATCGACGTCGAAGGTTGGTTCGCCGATCCCGGGCCCGGCATGCCGGTGGTCGAGTCGAGCGGGTATCCGGCGCTCAGCTGGACCCCACCCGGCGGCGGACCGGCCACCTTCAGCATCACCGACAGCGGCTCCGGTTCACCGGCCACCCGGTTCAGCTACTCCCTCGACGACGCCGCACCTGCTCCGGTGACCGGGTTCGCGGTCACGCTGACGCCGCCGACCACGCCAGGGCGGCACATCCTCT
>DASZEI010000181.1:0-17305 GCA_035940975.1 Jatrophihabitans sp.
GGGGACCGGGTCGTCAACCAGTCGTACCAGCGATCCAGTCCGTCGCCCCGGGTGGCCGAGACTTCGAGGATGGCCGCGTCCCGGTTGACCAGCGCGACATCGTGGCAGAACCGCGCCACGTCGAAGTCCACGTAGGGCAGCAGATCGATCTTGTTCAGCAGGACCAGGGTCGCCGAGGCGAAGATGTGCGGGTACTTCAGCGGCTTGTCGGCGCCCTCGGTCACCGACATGATCACCACCCGGCTGTCCTCGCCCAGGTCGAACAGCGCCGGGCACACCAGGTTGCCGACGTTCTCGATCAGGACGACGCCACTGTGCGGGTCCAGCGTGTCCAGCGCGGTGCGCAGCATCGAGGCGTCGAGGTGGCAGCCGGCGCCGGTGTTGATCTGCAGCACCGGAGCACCGGCGGCCTTGATCCGGTCGGCGTCGAAGGTGGTCTCCTGATCGCCTTCGACGACGCACACCGGCGTCGTGGCCATCAGCTCGCGCACCGTGCGTTCGAGCAGGGTGGTCTTGCCCGAACCCGGTGAGCTCATCAGGTTGACCGCCACGACGCCTCTGGCCTGCAGCCAGCTCCGGTTGTGCTGGGCCAGCGCGTCGTTCTTGGCAAGCACCCGCTCTTCGAGCACCAGCGTCTCGACGTCGGCGTGGCCGTGCTCGTGGCTGTCGTGACTGTGGCTGTGCTCCTGGCCGTCGTGACTGTGCTCGTGGTCGTGCTCGTGACCGTGGTCGTGCTCGTGACCGTGGTCGTGGCTGTGCCCGTGATCATGGCTGTGCCCGTGCGCCTCGGCGGGCACGTCACCGCGCACGTCGATCACCCGAACCGCTGCCGAGTCAGAACATCCGCAGGTGGCACACATCTAGCGACTCACCTCCACCGAGAGGATGCGCAGCTCGTCGCCGGCCAGCACCCGCACGTCGGAGCTGCCGCAGGCGCAGAGCAGGATCAGGTCGTGCAGGACGAACTCGTCCGAGCAGGTCCGGCAGCGCGCCCGGCCCGGCGGTTCGACGATGTCGAGCACGGCGCCGTCGACCCCGGTCCCGGCAGCCACGAGTTCGAAGCAGAACCGCAGCGAGTCGGCTGACACACCCGACAGCTTGCCGATCTCCAGCCGCACCGCATGCACCTTCCGGTCGGCGGTGCGCGCGGTGATGGTGTCCAGGACGTTCTCAGCGATTGCCAGTTCGTGCATCGGCGCATGCCTCATTCGACTAGGCCATGATCGAGTGGGGTTCAGACTAGGCCGCGCATCCCGGTGCGCCGGCGATCAAAAATAACGGGTTCCGGGATTCCCGGATTCCGTCCGAAAAGACCCGACACCCCGCGCACCGAAAGATCTAAGGTCAGTGCACGGCCTCGTCTTCTGACCAGCGGCTGCGTCGCGGGACGAACGACGGCGCCCCTCCCAGTCGTGTGCGATCTGGAATGGCGGTTGACGTGCGATGCTGACCGAGGAAGCCAAGAAAGCCGAAGACACCCTGATTCACGTGCTGTGGATCAACGCCGGCCTCAGTTGCGACGGCGACTCCGTGTCGTTGACGGCGGCCACCCAGCCCAGCATCGAGGAGATCGCGCTCGGCGCCCTCCCCGGACTTCCGCAGATCGCGGTGCACTGGCCGCTGATCGACTTCGAGTGCGGCCCGAACGGCGGGGCCGACGACTTCCTCGAATGGTTCTTCAAGGCTGACCGCGGCGAGCTGGAACCGTTCGTGCTGGTCGTCGAGGGCTCGATCCCCAACGAGCAACTGCACGACGAGGGCTACTGGTGCGGGTTCGGCAACAATCCGGCGACCGGGCAGCCGATGACCACCAGCGAATGGCTGGACCGGCTGGCACCCAAGGCCACCGCGATCGTCGCGGTCGGCACCTGCGCCACCTACGGCGGCATCCACGCGATGGCCGGCAACCCGACGGGCGCGATGGGTGTGCCGGATTACCTCGGCTGGAACTGGAAGTCCAAGGCCGGCATCCCGATCGTCTGCGTGCCGGGCTGCCCGGTGCAGCCGGACAACATGTCCGAGACCCTGACCTACCTGCTCTACATGGCCACCGGCCAGGCCCCGATGATCCCGCTCGACGACGCGCTGCGGCCCACCTGGCTGTTCGGGCAGACCGTGCACGAGGGTTGCGACCGCGCCGGCTACTACGAGCAGGGCGACTTCGCCGACGAGTACGGCTCGCCCAAGTGCATCGTCAAGCTCGGCTGCTGGGGACCGGTGGTCAAGTGCAACGTGCCCAAGCGCGGCTGGATGAACGGAATGGGCGGCTGCCCCAACGTCGGCGGGATCTGCATCGGCTGCACGATGCCCGGCTTCCCGGACAAGTTCATGCCGTTCATGGACGAGCCGCCCGGCGGCAAGCTGTCCACCAACGCGGTGGGGATCTACGGCAGCGCGGTGCGGCGGTTGCGCCACATCACCACGCACACGGTCGACCAGGAGCCCAAGTGGCGCAAGCGCGGCCGGCAACTGACCACCGGCGCCACCCGAACCTGGTAACCCGCCCACTCGACACGGATATTCGACACTGAAAGAGGCGGCGATGACGTCGACGACCCCGAGAACCAGCACGCAGCACAGCGCCAACGGCCACGGCGCCAACGAACTGGTCGAGATGGCGTGGGACCCGATCACCCGCATCGTCGGCAGCCTCGGCATCTACACCAAGATCGACTTCAACCAGCGGGTGGTGGCCGAGTGCCACAGCACCAGCTCGATCTTCCGCGGCTACTCGATCTTCATGAAGGGCAAGGACCCGCGCGACGCCCACTTCATCACCAGCCGGATCTGCGGGATCTGCGGCGACAACCACGCCACCTGCTCGTGCTACGCGCAGAACATGGCCTACGGGGTGAGGCCGCCGCACCTGGGCGAGTGGATCGTCAACCTGGGTGAGGCCGCCGAGTACATGTTCGACCACAACATCTTCCAGGAGAACCTGGTCGGGGTGGACTACTGCGAGAAGATGGTCGCCGAGACCAACCCCGGCGTGCTGGAGATGGCCAACCGCACCGAGGCACCGCACGCCGAGGCGCACGGGTACAAGACCATCGGCGACATCATGCGCTCGCTGAACCCGTTCACCGGCGAGTTCTACCGCGAGGCGCTGCAGGTCAGCCGGATGACCCGCGAGATGTTCTGCCTGATGGAGGGACGCCACGTCCATCCGTCCACGCTCTACCCGGGCGGCGTCGGCACCGTGGCGACCATCCAGCTGATGACCGACTACATGACCCGGCTGATGCGCTACGTCGAGTTCATGAAGAAGGTCGTGCCGATGCACGACGACCTGTTCGACTTCTTCTACCAGGCGCTGCCGGGCTATGAGATGGTCGGCAACCGCCGCATCCTGCTGGCCTGCTGGGGCTCGTTCCAGGACCCCGAGCACTGCAACTTCGAGTACAAGGACATGACGAACTGGGGACGCAAGATGTACGTCACCCCGGGCATCGTCGTGGACGGCAAGCTGGTCACCACCGACCTGGTCGAGATCAACCTCGGCATCCGGATCCTGCTCGGCTCGTCGTACTACGACGACTGGCAGGACCAGGAGATGTTCGTCAAGAACGACCCGCTGGGCAACCCGGTCGACCGCCGGCACCCGTGGAACCAGCACACCAACCCCAAGCCGCAGAAGCGCGACCTGGACAACAAGTACAGCTGGGTGATGTCGCCGCGCTGGTACGACGGCAAGGACTACCTCGCCCTCGACACCGGCGGCGGCCCGCTGGCACGGCTGTGGGCCACCGCGCTGGCCGGCCTGGTCGACATCGGCTACATCAAGTCCACCGGTAACAGCGTGCAGATCAACCTTCCCAAGACCGCCCTCAAGGGCCCGGTCGAGCTGGAGTGGAAGGTCCCGCAGTGGAGCAACACCCTCGAGCGCAACCGCGCCCGCACCTACTTCCAGGCCTATGCCGCGGCCGCCGCGCTGCATTTCGCGGAGAAGGCGCTGGTCGAGATCCGCGCCGGCCGGACCAAGACCTGGGAGAAGTTCGAGGTGCCGGACGAGGGCATCGGCTGCGGCTTCACCGAGGCCGTGCGCGGCGTGCTGTCCCACCACATGGTGATCAGGGACGGCAAGATCGCCAACTACCACCCGTACCCGCCGACCCCGTGGAACGCCAACCCGCGCGACAGCTACGGCACGCCCGGCCCGTACGAGGACGCCGTGCAGGGACAGCCGATCTTCGAGGAGAACGACCGCGAGCACTTCAAGGGCATCGACATCATGCGGACGGTCCGCAGCTTCGACCCGTGCCTGCCGTGCGGGGTGCACATGTACCTCGGCGACGGCAAGAAGCTGGAGCTGCTGCACTCGCCCACCCAGTCCGCCGGCGTCCAGTGACCTTGGCGGCACCGGCCGGCCAGGGTGATGGCAGCCCTGGCCCCGACTGGCGCGCGGCGGGTGAGCGGATAGACACCCTGCTCGACGCCAGTTCGGCGGGCGGGATCGTCGCGCGCGAGCGTGCCGAGGAGCTGGTCCGGCTGGTGGCCGACCTCTACGGTGCCGGCCTGGAACGGGTGCTCGAGATCATGCACGAGCGCGGCCACCTCGACGACGCCACCCTGGACGCGCTGGCCGGCGACGACCTGGTCGCGAGCCTGCTGCTGGTGCACGGCCTGCACCCCTACGGCGTGGAGCAGCGGGTCGAGCAGGCCCTGGACAGCGTGCGCCCGTACCTGGGGACGCACGGCGGCGACGTCGAGCTGATCGAGGTCACCGACGACGGCGTGGTGCGGTTGCGGCTGCTGGGCAGCTGCGACGGGTGCCCGTCCTCGTCGGTCACCCTCAAGCTCGCCGTCGAGGGCGCCATCGAGGCCGCCGCACCCGAGATCAGCACCATCGAGGTCCAGCTGCCGACGACCGAATCAGCCGGCCCGGTGATCCCGATGTCCTCGCTGTTCTCCCGGGTCGGCGCGGGATCGGGCGAGCAGGAGCGCGGCGCGTCCTGGCAGAGCGTGCCGCAACTGCTGGGACTGGCCTCCGGCTCGGTCGCGCAGGTGCAGGCCGGCGGGGTCGCGGTGCTGGCCTGCCGGGCCGGCACCGACCTGTTCGCCTTCCGCGACCGGTGCGCGCGCTGCAGTGAGCCGATGGCCGGCGCGACCGTAGCCCGCCGGCTCGGTGGCGCCGCCCAGGATGCGGTGCTCACCTGCGCCCGCTGCCACGCGCACTACGACGTCCGGCGGGCCGGTGCCTGCCTCGAGGACGAGGCGCTGCACCTGGAGCCGCTGCCGCTGCTGGCCGACGGCGTGTCGGTCTCGGTCGCCGTTGCGGCGGTGGTCCCGGCATGATGCCCGGCCGGCCCGGGCCCCCGCTGGCAGCGCTGCGGCGGGTCACCCGGTCACGGCCGCCGCAGGCCCCCGGCGAGCGTTGCGAGATGTGCGCGGTACCGATCGCCGACGAGCACTCGCACGTGGTCAACCTCGAGTCCCGCGCGCTGATGTGCACCTGCCGGGCCTGCTACCTGCTGTTCACCGACGAGGTCGCGAACCTGCACTACCGCGCCGTTCCGGAGCGCTACTTGTCCTTCGCCGACTTCACCCTGGATGCCCGGGCCTGGGACGAGCTGCAGATCCCGGTGGGGCTGGCGTTCCTGTTCCGCAACTCCGTGCAGGATCGCACCATCGCGTTCTACCCGAGCCCGGCCGGAGCCACCGAATCCGAACTTTCGCTGGAGGCCTGGCAGCGGATCGTCGAGGCACATCCCGACCTGGCGGTGCTGCGCCCGGACGTCGAGGCCCTGCTGGTCCGCCGCACCGGCAGCACCGGCAGCACCGACGCCACCGACGGCACCGGCAGCACAGCCGGATCCTGCTACCTGGTTCCGATCGATGCCTGCTACGAGCTGGTGGGCAGGCTGCGGATGCTGTGGCGGGGCTTCGACGGCGGCCAGCAGGCACACCAGGCGATGGACGAGTTCTTCGAGACGGTGCGCCGGCGCAGCCGTCCGGCCGCGGCGGTTGCCTCGCCATGAGCGACTACACGTTCTCCGTCGTCAGCATCTTCGCCGAGCCGTACGCGGCAGCGCCGCAGCTGACCGCCCGGCTGCGGATCTCCGAGGCCACCGGCCAGCGGATCCACGCCATCGCGCTGCGCGCCCAGGTGCGGATCGAACCGCAGCGCCGCCGCTATGACGAGGGGGAGCAGAACGGGCTGCTCGGCCTGTTCGGTGAGCGCGAACGGTGGGTCGACACCCTCAAGCCGTTCCAGTGGATGCAGTGCAACACGACCGTGCAGGGTTTCACCGGTACCACCGAGGTCGACCTGGTGCTGCCGTGCACGTACGACTTCGACGTGGTCGGCGCGCGGTACCTGCATGCCCTGGACGCCGGCCCGGTTCCGCTGACCCTGCTGTTCTCCGGCACCGTGTTCACCAGGGGCGAGCACGGCTTCGGCGTGCAGCAGGTGCCGTGGGACTGCGAGGCGCGCTACGACCTGCCGGTCGCGGTGTGGCGGGAGATGATCTCCTCCTACTTTCCGAACACCGGTTGGCTCCGGCTCGATTCCGACGTGCTCCGTTCGCTGGCCGACTACCGCGCCCGGCATGGCCTGACGAGCTGGGAAGAGACCGTCCAGTCGCTGCTGGCGCGCAGCACCGACGGGGTGGTCTCGTGAACCTCGACCACATCCGCGAGATCGCCGACGCGGTGCTCTACGAGGGCTACCTGCTCTACCCGTACCGAGCCAGCTCCAGCAAGAACCAGTCCCGCTGGCAGTTCGGCGTGCTCGGCCCGCCGCGGGCCTCGGCTGCCAGCTTCAGCGAGGACCCGGGGATGGCGATGCAATGCCTGCTCCGGCCGCAGGCCAGCGGCGCTAGCGAGGATCTGCCGACGGTCACGATCCACCTGCGCTTCCTGCAACTGCAACTGCGCCAGACCCAACAACTCGACGCCGACGGCGGCTATCAGCCGGTGGGCTCCCTCGAGGTGAACGGAAGCACCGTGCTGAGCTGGGACGAGGCGGTCGAGCGCGAGATCACCCTGCCCGACGTTCGGCTGGACGTCGCGCTCGCGGATTCGGCGGAATACCCGCTGGAGTTTCCCGGCGGTGAGGACGTCGAGCCGGTGACCGACGACTCCGGCGTGCTGGTCGGGCGGATCGTGCGGCGCCGGTGGCCGCTGTCGGCACGGCTGCGGGCCGGCACCGAGATCGACGACGGCTTCTACCGGCTGTCGGTGGGGGTCGAGAACGCCCATCCCGAGCTGACGGCCGACAAGGACGCCGCGATCCGGGTCTCGCTGATCGGCGCACACCTGGTGATCGAAGCGCACGACGCCGGGTTCGTCTCGCTGCTCGAACCGCCGGACGAGGCGGTCCGGGCCGCCGAGCGCTGCCGGCAGCGGCGGTGCTTCCCGGTGCTGGCCGGAGCTCCGGGCTCGACCGACGTGCTGCTCGGCGCGCCGATCATCCTCTACGACTACCCCGAGATCGCGGCCCAGAGCAAGGGCGCGCTGTTCGACTCGACCGAGATCGATGAGATCCTCACGCTGCGGGTCATGACGATGACCGAGCAGGAGAAGGCCGAAGCCCGGGCCACCGACCCGCGGGCCAGGCTGATCATCGACCGATGCGACGGCATGTCACCGGCGGATCTGCAGCAGTTGCACGGCATCCTGCGCGATCCGTACCCGTCGGCGTTCACCCCGATCGAAACCTCCCCGGCCGAGGCTTCTCCCGACGCGGCTTCTCCCGCCGAGCCGTCTCCTGCCGGGACTTCTTCCGACGAGCCGGCTCCCGCCGATCTGCGCGACCTGGAGCCGCCCAGCTTTGACACCGGTGACGTGCCCTGGTGGGACCCGGCGGCCGACGCCAGCGTGCAACCCGAGGTGGACGCGGTGGTGATCAACGGCGTCCGGGTGTCGCGCGGCAGCGTGGTGCGGGTCCACCCGTCGCGGCGGGCCGACGCGCAGGACCTGTTCTTCGCCGAGCAGCTGGCCCGGGTCACCGCCGTGCTCAGCGACGTCGACGGCAACGTGCACGTCGCGCTCGTCCTGCTCGACGATCCCGCCAGCGACATGCACGAGTGGTACGGCCGCTACTTCTACTTCGCACCCGACGAGCTCGAGCCGATGCCCGCCGAGGCCGAAATCGCCAACCGAGAGGAGAGTCGATCGTGAGAGCTCTAGGCAGGTTAACCGCACTCGCCGGCCTGGCCGCCGGCGTAGTCGTGGCCGTCGTCGGCCTGCAGTCGATCCCGGACATCAAGCGATACCTGAAGATGCGCTCGATGTGAGCATCGTCAGCTGAGTAGCAGAAGGGGACCCGATGAGCGAACAACCAGGCGAGCACCTCGAAGAGGAGCCGCAGTCGGCACGCGGGCCGCAAGGCTCCCGTGACACCGGTTCCGACGAACCGGGCGGCGGTCCGGTGGACCGTCCCGCAGGCACGTCGGACGAGGATTCCGACACCGGCGTGCTGCCGCAGTCAGCCCAACACCCCGACTCGCCGGACCTGCCGTCCGGCGGCGGCTGAGCCACCAGGAGGCGACGATGACGCTTGATCCGAACGGTCCGGGCGATCCGAACGGGCCCGAGGGCGTCGACACCGCGGGCAAGACGGTGCCGCCCTACGAGGGCCGCCGGGAGTCCGCCGACGTGGACGGCAGCGAGAAGTCGGTGCGCGACGGCGTCAAGGTGGGCGGCGCGACCGGCCCGGTCGTCGACGACGAGAGCAAGGCCCCGGAGCCGGCGGACACCCCCCGCGGCGCGACCGGCTCGCCGTCGGATGAGCAACCTGCCAGCCAGATGCCGGAAACCGACCTCGACGACGACATGGTCGGACCTTCCCACCAGGCCGGCACCCCCCGCGCGGAGGACCAGCCCTGACGTGGCCGACTGCGTGCTGGTGGCGGGGATCGGAAACCTCTTCCTGAGCGATGACGGCTTCGGGCCTGAGGTGGTACGCCGGCTCGCCCAGGCCAACGACCTGCCCAGCCACGTCAAGGTGGTGGACTACGGCATCCGCGGCATGCACCTGGCTTACGACCTGCTCGACGGGTACCGGGCGCTGGTGCTGGTGGACGCCCTGCCCGGCACCGGCGCGGCCGGCGAGATCACCGTGCTCGAAGTCGGCCAGGACGACCTCGGCACCGGTGACTTCGATCCGCACGGCATGGCGCCGGTCGCCGTGCTGGCCAGCATCCATCAGCTCGGCGGCACCCTGCCGCCCACCTACGTCGTGGGCTGCCGGCCCGAGACCGTCGAGGAAGGCATCGGTCTGTCCGAGGCGGTGTCGGCGGCGATCCCGGCTGCGGTCGCCGCCGTCCGAACCCTGCTCGACCAGCGATTGGCGCCCTGACATGTGCCTGGGAATCCCCGGACGGATCGTGGAGATCATGGCGGGCAACGCCGGCCAGCTGGCGATGGTCGACGTGCTCGGGGCGCAGCGCCCGATCAACCTCGGGATGCTGGAGGACCCGCACCTGTCCCCCGGCGATTGGGTCCTGATCCACATGGGATTCGCGCTTGAGCAGATCGATGAGGCCGGCGCCCGGAAGGCGTTGTCCGGCCTGCGGATGATGGGCAGCCCCGGTGACGACGGGCTTGCTACCGACCGGCTTGCTGCCGACCAGCTTGCCGACCAGGACGCCGGTGACGGCTGGGACCGCCCGCCGAGTGGGACGCACCTACCGAGCGGGACGCGTTCACCGAGCGGGACACCGCCGACAATGCCTACCGTGCGTGAGCGCGGTGCGCCATGTGCCTAGGCCTGCCGGGGCGGATCGTGTTGGTCGACGAGGGCAGCAGGGCGGGTCAGGTCGAGGTGGCCGGCGTGCTGCGCCGGATCGACTTCAGCCTGCTGCGCGGAACCCTGCAGCCGGGTGAGCACGTCCTGATCCACAGCGGCATCGCGCTGGAGCGGATGTCAGCCGAGCAGGCGCGGGAACTGGAGACCTTATTCGCGCCGCCGAGGATGCTCCGGGAAGATGTCGCCCAGGATCAGGGACTGCCCGGCTGAGCCGTCGGGCATCGCGGCTCGGTGCCCGGCTGAGCCGTCGGCTCCGATCGGCGCTGGACGCGCCACCGCCGGGACACCCGCCGCCGCAGCGCCCGCCGGCCCGCCGGCTGACTCGGCCGGCAGCCAGCTGTGCGGGTCGTCGGTGAGCCCGAGCAGGTAGGTGACGGTGCAGTCCAGCGCGATGGCCAGCTCCGGCAGCTTCGCCACGTCCAGGCCCGAGCCGTGCTCCAGGCTCGACAGTGCCCGGTTGGTGGTCTGCAACCCGCAGCGGGCCAGCCTGGTCACGATCTGTTTCTGGGTGAGGCCGAGGTCGTCCCGGCGCTCCCTCAGCCGTTGTGTGATCAGCAGATGTCTGGACGCGACCAGGCCTCTGTTGCGCGCCTCGCTCATCCACCCTCCCCCAGGACCGGGCGCACCATCTCCGCCAGCGGATAGACCTCGTACCGAGCGAAGTTGAAGATCGGCGCCCGGGCCAGCAGTTGCTCGAACTGCTCGTGGGAATCGATGTCATAGATCCAAGCCCCGCCGTGGGCCCCGACGATGTGATAGCGGGCGATCAGCCTGCCCTCGTTCTCCAGGGCAGCGCCGTAGTCGCCCATCCGCCCGACCGCCTGTGCCATCTCGCGGGACAGCAACGACAGTTCCATCCGCCACAACACCAGGAACTTCACCCGGCTGCCTTTCTCTCGCGTGCCAGCCTCGCGTTGGTGGCTTCCAGCTGCCAGCCCGTCCAGTGCCGCAGTTCGGCCTGCTCGGCCGGGGTCAACCGGTCGCACACCCAGTCCCAGTGCAGCGCCAGCCACTCCCCCGGCCGGGGTGCCTCGACGAACCCCCGGCCCCCGACGCTGAGCCGGACCCGCTCCTCGGCGGGTGGCGCCAGCGCCAGCTGACAGCCGTCCCAGGCCAGCCGCTGGGACTCCACCACGACATGCTCGGCCTCGACCGACCGCACCTGCCCCCACCGGATCCGGCAGCTGTCCAGCACGTGCAGCGGCTGGCCGGAGGCAGCGCCCAACAGCCGTGACCACGGGTAGACCCCGAAGACATGGAAGCCATGGGTCGGGATGGCTTCGGGCAGCAGGTCGGCAGACAGGTGACGCCAGTAGTGGCCGGCCCGCGAGCCGAGAAAGTCGATCAGCTTGACGCCGAATTCGTGCTGATCGAGATCGTGCAGCAACGCGCTGCCGGTCCAGTACGCGCGCACCACCCGCTCGTCCAGCGGATCGTCGATGCCCGCCAGCTCGGCAAGCAGCGCGAGATAGGGCCAGGCACCGGAGAAGCCCCGTGCGATCGCCGCGACATCGGCGTCGGTGCTGCCGGTGACGCCCAACTCGAACAGGGTGGCCGTCTCGGCGGGTCCGCAGTAGCCCAGGTCATTGGGAGCGAAGGCGTAACGGGCGAACAGGCGACTACCTTCGCTCACCGGCGAACCCCCTCTGCCTGTGCGTTGACGCTGTGATGATCGGATGCGGTGGTCAGCAGATCCTTGGAAGCTGCTCACCGAGCGGGGTGTCCACCACCCGGGTGCCGCCGAATGCCGTCCTGGCCACCACCATGCCGGCGTGCTCGTCGACGCACTCACCGATGATCGCCGCCTCGGCGCCCAGCGGATGCGCCCGCATCGCCGCCAGCACCGCATCGGCGTCCGCCCGCGACACGAAGGCCACCAGCTTGCCCTCGTTCGCCACGTACATCGGGTCCAGCCCCAGCAGGCCGCAGGCGTTGCCGACCTCGGCGGGCACCGGAATCGCCTTCTCCACCAGCCGGACGCCGACCCCCGCGGTCGAGGCGATCTCGTTGAGTGAGGTGGCCAGGCCGCCCCGGGTGGGATCGCGCAGGACGTGCAGGTCCAACGTGGCCGCGAGCATCGCCGCGACCAGCGGGTGCAGTGCGGCGCTGTCGGTGCGAATCTGGGTGCCGAACTCCAGCCCCTCCCGCACGCTCATGATCGCGATGCCGTGCACCCCGATCGCCCCGCTGACGATAACGACATCGCCGACCGCTGCTCGCTGCGGCCGGATGTCCACCCCGGCCGGCACCAGCCCCACCCCGGCGGTGTTGACATAGACCTGGTCGCCGTGGCCGGCGTCGACCACCTTGGTGTCGCCGGTGACCACGGCCACCCCGGCCGCGCCGGCCGCCGCGCCCATGTCCTGGGCGATCCGCCCGATCAGGCTCAGGTCGGTGCCCTCCTCGAGGATGAAGCCGCAGGACAGGTGGCTCGGGACGGCGCCACTCATCGCCAGGTCGTTCACCGTTCCGTTGACTGCCAGGTGCCCGATCGAGCCGCCCGGAAAGAACAGCGGCCGCACCACGAACGTGTCGGTCGAGAAGGCCAGTCGCGCGCCACCGAGTTCGAAGACCGCGCAGTCGCTGGTGCCGGCGTCGGCCTGGTTGCCGAACGCCGGCACGAACAGGTGCTCGACGAGTTCGGCCGACATCCGGCCGCCGCCGCCATGACCCATCACCACGGTGGGGCTGTCCCGCAGCGGGACCGGGCAGGACCACCCCTCGAAATCAAGTGAGGGCAGTACCTCAGCCAATCGAACTCACCACCTGTCGACCGTCGGGCGTCGGGGCCCCGCCGAGGCGCCGGTACAGGTAGTAGGCGGCGCAGGCGCCCTCGCTGGAGACCATCGTGGCGCCGAGCGGGTTGCGTGGCGTGCAGAGCGTACCGAACGCCGAGCACTCGTGCGGCTTGATGAAGCCCTGCAGCACCTCACCGCTGCGGCAGACCGAGGACTCCTCGGTGCTGATGTCGCCGACCTGGAAACGGTGTTCGGCGTCGAACTGGCGGTACTTGGCCGACAGCCGCCAGCCGCTGTCCGGAATCACGCCGATTCCGCGCCAGCCTCGATCGGTCACCTCGAAGACGTCGGCGAGCAGTTGGCGGGCCGCCGGGTTGCCCTGCGACGGCACGGCGCGCTGGTAGGCGTTGTCGAGGAACGCGGTGCCGTCCTCGAGCTGGTGGACGGTTCGCCGGATCCCTTCGAGGATGTCCAGCGGCTCGAAACCGGTGACGACGATCGGCACCGAGAACCTCTCGACCAGCGGCGGGTACTCCGCGGTACCCATCACGCTGCAGACGTGGCCGGCGGCCAGGAAGGCCTGCACCCGGCAGGTCGGCGACTGCATGATCGCCTCGATGGCCGGGGGCACCCGCACGTGCGAGACCAGCATGCTGAAGTTCGGCACGCCCAGTCGGGCGGCCTGGTACACCGTCATCGCGTTGGGCGGCGCGGTGGTCTCGAATCCGATGCCGAAGAAGACGACCTCGCGGTCGGGGTTCTCGCGGGCGATCTTGAGCGCGTCCAGCGGCGAGTACACCACCCGGATGTCGCCGCCCTCGCTCTTGATCCGGAACAGGTCCCGCCCGCTGCCGGGCACCCGGAGCATGTCGCCGAACGAGCAGAAGATCACGTCGGGCCGGGCAGCGATCGCCAGCGCCTTGTCGATCAGCTCCAGCGGCGTCACGCAGACCGGGCAGCCGGGGCCGTGGATCATCTCGACCTCATCGGGGATGAGCTGGTCGATGCCGTTGCGGATGATCGAGTGGGTCTGTCCACCGCAGACCTCCATGATCGCCCACGGCCGGGTCACGGTGGCCGAGATGTCGTCGATCAGCCGCTTGGCAAGTGCGGGGTCGTTGAACTCGTCGAGGTACTTCACGGGGTCACCTCGCTCGGGTCCAGACCTGACTCCTTCGCCGCCCGGGCCCACGGATCACCGAATTCCATCTCCATCTCTCCCATCTGCTCGAACAGCGCGAGTGTTTCCAGAGCCGACTTCTCATCCAGTCGCTGCAATGCGAAGCCGACGTGCACGATGGCGTAGTCGCCGATCTCGATGTCAGGGACGAATTCGAGGCAGACGTCCTTGAGCACCCCGCCGAAGTCGACGTTCGCCATCCGGGTGCCGTCGGAGTCCCACACCTGGAGGACCTTGCCCGGAACTGCTAGACACATGGCGTTTCTCCTTTATTCGGCGGGCGATTGCTTGACGCGGGAAGGCGGGCGGCGATGGCGATCTGGCCGAGGGCGAGACCGGCGTCGCTGGGCGGGACGAGACGGTGCCGCAGCACCCGGAAGCCGATGTCCTGCAGGCGGTGCGCGCACAGCGTGGTCAGCAGGACGTTGAGGAAGACCCCGCCGGACAGCGCGACCGTGGACAGGCCGGTGCGTGCCCGCACAGCGGTGGCAAGGTCGGCGACCAGCTCGACCACGGCAAGGTGGAAGCGGGCGGCGATCACCGGAGCCCCGGCGCCGGCCAGCACGTCGGCAGCCACCGCTGCGATCACCGGCCGCGGGTCTGCCTGCAGTGCGCCGTCGTCACCGGTCAGCCCGAACGCGTAGGGATCATCGCAGCGCCCGATCACGTCGCCGGCCAGTGCCTCGAACAGCATCGCCGCCTCGGCCTCGTAGGCCACCCGGTGGCATACCCCGGCCAGCGACGACACGGCGTCGAACAGCCTGCCCATGCTGGAGGTCTTGCCGCAGCCCAGGCCGGTCTGCAGCTGCCGCGCCAGCACCGAGCGTTCGGCCGCCGAGCAGGCCGCGACGCTCGGGATGGCCGGGTTCCACTCGAGGTCGGCCGAATGCAGGTGCGACAGGGCCATCCGGCACGGGTTGCGCACTCCGGCGTCGCCACCGGGCAGCCAGCTGTAGCGAAGGTGGGCCGCGCGCTGGTAACCGTCGTAGTCGGCGACCAGCACCTCGCCGCCCCACACCGCGCCGTCCTCGCCGTAGCCGGTGCCGTCGAAGGCGAAGCCGATCACCGGTTCGGCGCCGTCATGGCCGTTCTCGGCCATCGCCGACGCGATGTGCGCGTGATGATGCTGGACCAGCCGGACGTCCTGTCCCGCGCCGGCTTCGGTCGTCCGGGCCGCCCTCGTCGCCCACCCGGAGCTGCGGTACGCCGGGTGGCGGTCGGCCACGAACACTTCCGGGTGGACCCCGGTGATCGACCTCAGCTGCGCGGTGGCCAGTTCGAAGGCCGCCAGCGTTGCGATGTCGTCCATGTCGCCGACGTGCGCGGACAGCCACGCGTAACCGCCCTCGGCGACGCAGAAGGTGTTCTTGAGGTCTCCGCCGGCGGCCAGCGAGGGCCGCACCGGGATCGGCAACGCCACCGGCATCGGCGCGTAGCCACGCGAACGGCGCACCGGCAACTCCAGGCCGGCGGCGACCCGCACCACCGAGTCGTCACACGGGACCTGGATCCGGCGGTCATGCGCGAGCCAGGCATCGGCCAGCCCCGCCAGCCGTATCCGGGCCTGCTCGTCGTCGAACACGATCGGCTCACCGGACAGGTTGCCGCTGGTCATCACCAGCACCCGCGGGCCCGGCTCGTCGCCGGCAAGCCCGAACAGCAGGTGATGCACCGGGGTGTAGGCCAGCAGAACGCCCACGTCGCGACGGCCGGGCGCGACCGAGGCGGCCAGCACCGGGTCGGAGTCCGCCCGGGTGGCCAGCAGCACCACCGGCCGCCGGGCATCGCTGAGCAGGGCGGCTTCGGCCGGTGACACCTCGGCGATCCGCCGGGCGGTGTCGAGGTCGGCCACCATCACGGCGAACGGCTTGTCGCCGCGGTCCTTGCGCTTACGTAGCGTGGCCACCGCCGACTCGTCGGTGGCGTCGCAGGCGAGGTGATAACCACCCAGTCCCTTGACCGCGACGATCGCGCCGGCGGCCAGCAGCCGCCGGGTTTCGACGATCGCCGCGTCGGCCAGCTGTTCCGGCTCGGCCGGCCGGTGCAGGGTCAGGGTCGGGCCGCAGCCGGGACAGGCGACGGTCTGGGCGTGGAATCGGCGATCGCCGGGGTCGGCGTACTCGGCCGCGCAGCTCCGGCACAGCGGCAGCTCGGCCATCGTCGTGGCCGGCCGGTCATAGGGCAGATCGACGACGATGGTGAATCGGGGTCCGCAGTTCGTGCAGCTGATGAAGGGGTGGCGAAAGCGCCTGTTCGCCGGGTCAGCCAGCTCGGCGAGACACTCGGCGCAGGTGGCGACATCAGGTGAGACGAGGGTCCGTCCGTCGCCGCCTCGGGAGTCGCGGATGGCGAACTCGGTACCGCCACGGCAGGCGATCGCGGTGGTGGCGATGCCGTCGATCCTGGCCAGCGGCGGCGCTCGGGAGACGACCAGGTCCGCGAACCCGGCAACCGCGTCAGCTGGTCCCTCGACCTCGATCAGCACCCCGCCGGCCGTGTTGCCGACCTCGCCGCTCAAGCCACGTTCGCGCGCCAGCGCGTAGACGAACGGCCGGAACCCCACACCCTGGACGAGGCCGCGCACGGTGAGCCGCCGTCGGCACCGGTTGGCCGAAATCTGCACCGCTCACCATCCAGTGATGCCCGGCCGCATCTCATCTTCTTCGGCAACATCTTCTTCGACAGCGGCCGGTCGGGCAGGGGGCGAATCCGTGAAACCGAGATGCGGAAGGTATCCGATCACGCGAATACCGAGAGAACTTACCCCGGTCCGCGCAGTTGTCCAGCCCAAGAATTCTTATGAGTTTGCGGCTCACCTCGTCCGTATGTTTGCGATCGGCGGGTGTGCCGGCTTGCCTGGTTACGGTGGGTGAGCTTGGTCGGCTTTGCCTCACGTTAAGGGACACCCGTCCCCGGTCCTGAGTAGCCAACGGCTGGGTCTCGAGCCAGCTGACTGCCTTGTCGACATGCAAGGCGAACATGTTTCTATTCCTGCGTATCCCGCTGATATCTCTTCCTGCTGCCCTGATATCGGGGCAAATAAAAGAATCAGCTCTGCGCACGTCTAGAGAAACTGGTCCTCGACGCGTGGAACGTTCTCGACAACGAGTCCGCCACGAAATGGGGAAGGGTTCGAGTCGGGCATTTGACCGCCTTTTGAAGGACTCTGGGCGGTACATCGTTCGAGGAATGTTTACGCCTGATCCGTCCCCGCTGCTTCTGCTCGGTCTCGGCCATCGGCCCTGTTCGCGGTTCAGGGCCGGACGGTCTCGCGCGTGACGAACCGTGCCCGGCCGGCGACCTGGACACGGCGCACCACGCCGTCGGCCGCGAAGGCACTCGCCCGCAGCCGGCTCGGCCGTCCCATCGCGTCACCCTGATCGACCTCGATGGCCGACCAGCCGGGCGTCGCCGCGGCCTGCGCGAGGTAGGCCGCGAGCGCGCCCGCCGCCACCGCGGTCGCCGGGTCCTCGACGAGGTCGGCATCCACCGGAAACTGCCGGGCCACGAGGTGATCGCGGCGGCCGTCCGGATGCGGTGCGAAGACGTAGGCGCCGGTCGCTTCGAGCCGGCGGCACAGGCTGGCAAGCCGCTCGGGCTCGGGTCGAACCGCATGCACCGCGGCGGCATCGGTCA
>DASZEI010000182.1:0-7201 GCA_035940975.1 Jatrophihabitans sp.
CGGGGACCTGGCGGCCGGGCTGCTGGACGGCAGCGCCCGGCTGCCGGCCTGAGTCCTGCGAGCGCCCTCAGCCCTGCTCGGGACTGTCCTGCTCGGGACTGTCCTGCTCAGCCGGCTGGAGCGGCTGGAACCCGGCGCAGCTCAGCACCGGCAGCCGCGGGTAACGCGGATAGGCATCATCGATGCCGGCCAGCTGGCAGCGCAGGTAGCTCGGGCCGCGCCGGGTCTGGTTGACCCGGGCATGCCGGCAGCCTGCGCACAACCCGGCGGCGATCACGTGCCGAAGGTTAGCCGGAGCCGCCAGCCGGCCGGAAGAAAGTTCATCTGCCTAACCATCGCGGAATAGGATGGCCGGGTGCCGTCACCACCAGCCAGCCCACCGTCCTGGCTGCGCCGGCTCGCCGGCTACTGCCTGCGGCACCGGTTCGACCTGTTCGGCTCGTTCGGCTCGGCGCTGGCCGGCTCGCTGGTGTTGGCGGCCCTCCCCTTGATCGTCAAGCACGTCATCGACATCGTCAGCCAGCCACAGCAGCAGGGTCTGCCACGGCCGTCGGTGACGCCGTGGGTGGCATTGCTGGTCGGGGCGGCGCTGCTCCAGTACGGCTTGACCTTCTTTCGCCGGTTCTGCGCCGGCCGGCTGTCCCTCGATGTGCAGTACGACCTGCGAGCCGACGTCTTCACCTCGCTACAGCGGCTGGACGGCGCGGCCCAGGACGCCCTGCAGACCGGCCAGGTGGTCAGCCGGTCGATCAGCGACGTCGGACTGGTGCAGGGGCTGCTGTCCTTCCTGCCGGTGCTGACCGGCAACGGCTTGCTGTTCGTGATTTCGCTGGTCGCCATGGTGTGGTTGTCACCGCTGCTCACCGTGGTGGTGCTGGGCATCGTGCCGGCGCTGTGGTTCATCGCCCGGCGATCCGGCGGCGACCTGTTCCCGGCCAACTGGGCGGCCCAGGCGCAGGCCGGTGAGCTGGTCGGCCAGGTCGAGGCCGCGGTCACCGGGGTGCGGGTGGTGAAGGGCTTCGGCCAGGAGCAGCGCGAGGTGCGCGAGCTCAGTGACCGAGCCCGGACCCTGTTCGCCGAGCGGATGCGGGTGGTACGGCTGCAGGCCAAATACTCCACGTTGATGACCGCGGTGCCGGCGCTGGGGCAGGTCGGGGTGCTGCTGGTCGGCGGCTGGCTGGCATTGCACGGCCGGATCACCCTGGGAACCTTCCTCGCGTTCTCGACCTATGTCGGCCAGCTGGTCTACCCGGTGCGCGGCGTGAGCGCGCTGCTCACCGTCGGTCAGCAGGCCCGGGCCGGCGTGCAGCGGGTCCTGGAGGTGATCGACTCATCCCCCGAGGTGCTCGACCCGCCGGACCCGCAGCAGCTGCCGGACGGCCCGCTCGGCCTCGAGTTCAGCGGCGTCGACTTCGGCTACACCCGCTCCGAGCCGGTACTGCGCGGCCTGGAGCTGAACATCGAACCGGGCGAGACGGTGGCCATCGTCGGCGGTGCGGGCTCGGGAAAGTCCACCCTGGCGATGCTGATCCCCCGCTTCTACGACGTGCACGCCGGGTCACTGCGCATCGGCGGCGTGGACGTGCGCCACCTCCGGCTCGCCGACCTGCGCGCGAGGATGGGCATGGTGTTCGAGGACAGCTTCCTGTTCTCCGACACCATCGCCGCCAACATCGCCTACGGGCGACCCGAGGCCAGTCACGACCGGATCGTCGCCGCCGCCGTCGCCGCCGAGGCGGCCGGTTTCATCGCCGAGCTGCCGCAGGGCTATGACACCGTCGTCGGCGAGCGCGGCCTGACCCTGTCCGGCGGCCAGCGGCAGCGCATCGCGCTGGCCAGGGCGCTGCTCACCGACCCCCGGATCATGCTGCTCGACGATGCCACCAGCGCCGTCGACCCCCGGGTGGAGGCCGAGATCCTGGCCACCCTGCGGCAGCTGATCCGGGGTCGTACCACGGTGCTGATCGCGCACCGGCGCTCGACGCTGTCGCTGGCCGACCGGATCGCGGTGCTCGAGCACGGGCAGGTCGCCGACATCGGCACCTTCGACGAGCTGATGGACCGCAGCCCGCTGTTCCGGCTGCTGCTGGGCGGACCCGGCGAGGACGCCGAAGGCATCGACGCGGGCGAGCTGGCCAGTGCCGCACCGGTCAACTCCACGGTGGTGGACGGGGTGACCACCGCGCTGTGGCAGCCGGTCGCCCCGGATCTGCTGGCCCTGAACTCGAACCGGGTTCGCCAAGCCACCGAGAACGGGCGGATGGGCGGCGGCGGCCGGGGATGGTTCGATGCGGTACCGGCCACCGAGGAACTGGTGGCCAAGGTCGCCGCGCTGCCACCGGCTACCGATGAACCCGGCATCGACGAGGTCGCGGCCCAGGCCGCCGATCCGGAGTTCACCCTGGGCCGGCTGCTGCGACCGCTGCGGCTGGCCTTCGCGCTCGGCATCGGCCTGATCGGGCTGAACGCGGTCTTGCAGCTGGTCCTGCCGTGGCTCATCCGGACCGGCATCGACCATGGCGTCGCCGAGCACCGGGAGACGGTGCTGCTTGCCGTCTCAGCTGCCGCGCTCGCAGTGCTGCTGGTCGGCTGGGTGGTCGACATCGCGGCCCAGCGGGTGACCGGGCGCACCGGTGAGCGGCTGCTCTACACCTTGCGGGTCAAGGCGTTCGCGCACCTGCAACGGCTCAGCCTGGACTACTACGAGCGCGAACTGGGTGGCCGGATCATGACCCGGATGACCACCGATGTGGACGCGCTGTCGAACTTCCTGCAGACCGGTCTCGCCTCCGCGCTGATCAGCGTGCTGAGCCTGGTCGGCGTGCTGGTCGCGCTGCTGCTGCTCGATGCCGAGCTGGGGCTGGTGCTGGTGGTCGTGCTGCCGATCCTGGTCGCCGCCACCGTGGTGTTCCGGCGGCTGTCGGTGCCTGCCTATGTCGAGGCCCGCGAGCGGGTCAGCACGGTCAACGCGCAGTTCCAGGAGAACATGGCCGGCGTCCGGGTCGCGCAGGTGTTCAGCCGCGAGAAGCACAACGCCGACGCCTTCCTCGGAGCCGCTCGCAGCTACCGCGATTCCCGGCTGCGGGCCCAGATCTACATCTCGGCCTACTTCCCGTTCGTGCAACTGCTCGCCGACCTGTCCGGCGCGGCCGTGCTGGCCTTCGGCGCGCACCGGCTGGCGCACGGCACCCTCTCGGCCGGCTCGTTGATCGCCTTCTTCCTCTACCTGGACGCCTTCTTCGGCCCGGTCCAGCAACTGTCCCAGGTCTTCGACGGCTACCAGCAGGCCTCGGTGGGGCTGTCCCGGCTGAAGGACCTGCTGCGTACGCCGACCGGCACCCCGCAGCCGGCCCGGCCGGTGCCGGTACTGGCACTGCGCGGTGAGATCACCCTGACCGATGTCGATTTCGCCTATCCGACAACTGTGAATCCTGCTGTCAGTGGCATCGACCTGCACATTCCGGCTGGCCAGTCGGTGGCGCTGGTCGGCCAGACCGGCGCTGGCAAGTCCACCCTGGTGAAGCTGATCGCACGGTTCTACGACCCGACATCGGGTGCGGTCTGCGCCGATGGCCGGGATCTGCGCAAGCTGGATCTCACCGGATACCGCCAGCACCTGGGATTCGTGCCGCAGGAGGCCTACCTCTCACCAGGAACCGTCCGCGACGCGATCGCCTACGGCAGGCCGCAGGCCACCGATGCCGAGGTCGAGCGGGCCGCCCGGGCGGTCGGGGCGCACCAGATGGTGGCGACGTTGAGCGGCGGGTACCTGCACCAGGTAGGCGAGCGCGGCCGCAACCTCTCGGCCGGCCAGCGGCAACTGATCGCGCTGGCCCGGGCCCAACTCGTCGACCCCGACATCCTGCTGCTCGACGAGGCCACCGCCGCGCTGGATCTGGCCAGCGAGGCGCTGGTGACCGAGGCGACCCAGCGGCTCAGCCGGCACCGGACCACGGTGACGGTGGCGCACCGGCTGACCACCGCCGCCCGCGCCGACCGGATCGTGGTGCTCGACGACGGCCGGATCGTCGAGGACGGCAGCCATCAGCGGTTGCTGGCCGCCGGCGGCAGCTACGCCCGGCTGTGGCGTACCTACCTGGCCGGCTCAGTGGCAGCTGGCTCGGTGGCCGCCGGCTCAGTGCTCGACGGCTCAGTGCTCGACGGCTCGGGGCTCGACGGCTCGGGGCTCGACGGCGTCGCCGACGTAGCCCGGCCCGTGCCCGCCGAGGGTGCAGTCATCGCCGACTAGCGGCCGGTCACCGTGCTGGTGATCGGCCTGCAGGGTGGCATGGGAGATCCGGTGGGTGTCGGACAGCACCTGCCGGACGCCGCGGGCCACCTCGTGGCAGTCGTGGCTGGTCTCGATCACCAGGTGGGCCGACAGCGCCGGTTCACCGGCGCCGAGATCCCAGACGTGCAGGTCGTGCACCTCGCGCACGCCGGCCACCCCCGCCATCGAGCGGCCGATCCGGGCCGGATCGGTGCCGTTCGGCGCCGCTTCGAGAAACACCCGCCCGGCTGAGCGCACCAGCCCCACCCCGCTGCGCACCATCAGCGCGGCGACCACCAGCGACGCCACCGCGTCGGCCCTGGTCCAGCCGGTCAGCAGCATCACCGCCCCGGCGAGCGCGGTGGCCACGAAGGCCCACAGGTCGGTGACCAGATGGGCCAGCGCACCCCGGACGTTCAGGCTGGACCGGTCGGCCCTGGCGGCCAGCAGCACCGCCAGCAGGTTCACCGCGATCCCGACCAGGGCGACCACCAGCACGGCCCCGCCCGGCACGTCCGGCGGGTCGAACAGCCGCCGCACCGCCGCCACGCTGAACCAGGCGGCCAGCAGCAGCAGGAGGATGCCGTTGGCCTGCGCCGAGACGGCGTCGATCCGGGTGAAGCCGTAGGTGTAGGCGCCGCGGGCCGGGCGCCGGGCGATCCCGGTGGCCGCGATCGCCACTGCCAGCGCGCCGGCGTCGGTGAGCAGGTGGCCGGCGTCGGTGAGCAGGGCCAACGACCCGACCGCCAGGCCGACCGCCACCTCGAAGACCAGGAAGGCCACGATCACCGCCAGGGCGGCGGACAACCACCGGCGGTCGGCGTGCGACCCGTCCTCCACCTGCGGGCCGTGCTGGTGAGGGCCACGCCGCGGGCCGCCGTGCGGGCGGGCCTGCGGGGTGGGGTTCACCGACCCAGCATGAGTCGGTGAGTCATAGCCGTCAATCCTGCGTCGTCCACCCGGCAAACCGTCACCAACCAGACTGCAGCGGCCGGCCCTCGGCATAACCGGCGGTGCTCTGGATCCCCACGATCGCGCGCTCGGCGAACTCGGCGATGGTGCGAGCACCGGCGTAGGTGAAGGAGGACCGGACACCGGCGATGATCGCGTCGATCAGGTCCTCGACGCCGGGCCGGGCCGGGTCCAGGTAACGCCGCCCGGTGGAGATCCCCTCCTCGAACAGGGCCTTGCGGGCCCGTTCGAAGGCCGACTCGGACGACGTCCGGCTGGCCACCGCCCGGGCCGAGGCCATCCCGAAGCTGTCCTTGTAGACGCGGCCGTCGGCGGCCACCTTCAGATCGCCCGGAGACTCGTAGGTGCCGGCGAACCAGGAACCGATCATCACCGACGAGGCCCCGGCCGCCAGTGCCAGCGCGACGTCGCGCGGGTGGCGCACCCCGCCGTCGGCCCAGACGTGCTTGCCGAGCCGCCCGGCGGCCCCGGCGCATTCCAGGACGGCGGAGAACTGCGGGCGCCCCACCCCGGTCATCATCCGGGTGGTGCACATCGCACCCGGACCGACGCCGACCTTGACGATGTCGGCACCGGCCTCGATCAGGTCCACGGTGCCGGCGGCCGAGACCACGTTCCCGGCCACCACCGGCACCCCGGGATCGATCGAGCGGACCGCCGCCAGCGCCTCGATCATCCGGTGCTGGTGCCCGTGCGCGGTGTCGAGCACCAGCAGGTCCACGCCGGTTGCCAGCAGCCGCTCCGCCTTGGCCGCGACATCGCCGTTGACGCCCATCGCCGCACCGACCCGCAGCCGGCCGGCGTCGTCGACCGCCGGTTCGTACAGCGTCGAGCGCAGCGCCGAGGTGCGGGTCAGCACGCCGACCAGCAGGCCGCCGTCGTCGACCACCGGCGCCAGCCTGCGGTGCTCGTTGGCCAGCAGGTCGAAGGCCTCCCGAGCCCCGGTCCTGGCAGGCAGCACCAGCAGCCGGCTGGACATCACCTCGGACAGCTGGGCGAACCGATCGGCCCCGGCGCAGTCGCGTTCGGTGACGACCCCGACCGGCCGGCCCCGCTCGATCACCACCAGGGCGCCGTGGGCCCGTTTGGGCAGCAGCGCCAGGGCGTCGGAAACGGTGTCGGTCGGGGCCAGCGTCAATGCCGTCTCGTGCACCAGGTCACGCGCCTTGATCCAGCCGACCACCTCGGCGACCACGTCGACCGGGATGTCCTGCGGCAGCACGGCGATCCCGCCGCGCCGGGCCACCGTCTCAGCCATCCGCCGGCCGGCCACCGCCGTCATGTTGGCGATCACCAGCGGGATGGTGGCGCCGCTGCCGTCGCTGGTGGACAGGTCCACGTCGAAGCGGGAGGCGACGTCGGAGGACCGCGGGACCATGAAAACGTCCTCGTAGGTCAGGTCATGAGACGGCAGCAGGCCGTTGAGGAACTCCACGTTCACAGAAGTCTACCGGTGCGCCGGGCCCGGCCCGTTCGACGGCGTGCGCGGTAACCGGGGTGGCGCACAAGTATCAACGTGGCTACCTGCTTACTCTGGAAGTCGTGGGCATTGCGGTCTTCGACATCGACGGCGTGGTAGCCGACGTCCGGCACCGGTTGCACTTCCTGGAGCACCGGCCCAAGGACTGGCCGGGGTTCTTCGCCGCGGCGGCCGAGGACCCGGGCCTGGACGAGGGCATCGAGCGGGTGCGGGCCGCCGGCGCCGAGCACGAGATCGTCTGGCTCACCGGGCGACCGAGTTCGCTGCGGGCGGTCACCCGGCGGTGGCTGGCCGAGCGCAGGCTGCCGGTGACCGAGCTGATCATGCGCGGCCACCGCGACTTCCGGCCGGCGCCGCAACTCAAGCTGGCCGAGCTGGCCAAGCTCCGCTCCCGGCAGGTCGAGATGTTCGTCGACGATGACGCCAAGGTCATCGCCGCGGCCGTCGGAGCCGGCTTTCCGGCGGTGTTGGCAGACTGG
>DASZEI010000183.1:0-6279 GCA_035940975.1 Jatrophihabitans sp.
TCTTCATCTCTTTGCGGCCCATGGAGGCCAGAACCGCGGCGATGATCGCCCAGATCACGGCGACAATCAGCGCGGACCAGCCGTGGCCGGTCTCGTTGCCGATCGCCCACCACAGCGCGATGGAGATGAACAGCAGGACCATGTGACCGGCGACTCCGGCGCCGGCCAGCATGCCGGCACCCTTGCCGGTCTGCTTGGCCGACTGGGTGAGTTCAGCCTTGGCCAGCGCCACCTCCTGGCGCATCAGGGTGCTGATGTCGGTGCTGATGTCAGACAGCAGTTCACCGACCGAGGGCCGCTCGGTGGACGAACTGGTACTGGTGCCCTCGTAGCTGGTGCCCTCGTAGGAAGTGCTCACAGGGCGCCGCCAGGGGTGGTCCCGCCGGTGGTGGTGCCGCCGGTGGTCGGGTACCCGGTCGGGCCGTCCTCGCTGGAGGCGTAGGGCCGGACCACCTCGATCTCCTCGACCGTGCCGAGCACCACCGTGCCGCCCTCATCGCCGTACTGCGCGCCGGTGCCGTACTGCGCGCCGGTGCCGTACTGCGTACCGGTGCCGTACTGCGCACCCGTGCCGTACTGGGTCGGCGTGCCGTACTGGTCGTAGCCGGCGAACTGCTGGGCCTCGGCCTGATCGCTGGCCACTTCCTTCAAGCCGCGGGTCATCCGGCCGGCCAGCAGGCCGGCGCCGGCCGCGAGCAGCAGGAACATCCCCGGGCGCTGCCGGGCGAAGATCTTGACCTCATCCAGCAGGTCGCCGGGCTCGCGCTGCTCGATCCAGGACGCGAGGGCCTGCGCGCGCTGGGAGCCCTGGCGGGCCAGGTCAGTGGCCGGACCGGAGGACTGCTCGCCGCTCTGGGTCATCTTGTGCAACTCCTGGCTCAGGGTGCGGATGCCCTGGGCTAGCCGCTGCTGCTGCTGGGAGGCCTGCTGGCTCAGCTCGGAGCTTGCCTGCGCCAGCAGGTCCTTGGCCTGCCGGCTGGCCTCGGCGCCGACATTGGCGGCTTGGTCCTTGGCGACGCCAGCCACGTGCTGGCTTGCCTGGGCGGCAGTCTGGGTCACTTCGGCTGCCTGGCCCTTGGCCACTTCGGCGGTTCCGCCCTGGCTGCCGGACTCGGTGGCACCGGCGACCGGGGGCGTCGAGTAGCCGACAACGGGCGTGGTGCTGCCGACAACGGGAGCCGCTTCAGCACCGGTGGCGAGCGGGGTCGAGGTGTAAGGCGGGGTGTATTCCTCGGTCATGATGAACTCCTCGAGTTCGACAGAGCGAGCGCTGTGGTCTCAGCGCGTCGAGCGGTGGAGGCGATCCTCCAGCGGCACAGGTACCGCTAGCAGACAGCGGACATCGGTTCAGCTCCACGGTGGCCGCCTGCATTGGCCATGTTGGGACGAACGATCGGCACAGGCTTGGGTGCCGTCCCGGTGAACGGGAGACTCCAATACCTAGGTTCGCTCATCATCTCGGTAGCCCGCGGGTCCGTGCTAACTCAGGAAGGCGGTGATTCCAGCAGACGCCCAGCTGAGCATCGAAGGGCTCGTTATTGAGCCACGCGCAGGCCTTAAGGCACTCCACTTGGCATCAGTGTACGGGGCGCTCGCGAACCGGCGCAATCGCAGAGATCATTCCGGCGCGGTTTCGCGGCTTTTATAACCCCGGAATCAGTCCCGCCGGCAGTGGCACCGGGTCGCTGCCGCCCGCCGATCCGGGCCGGCAGCGCAGCAGCCGGCGTGCTGCCAACCACAGGCCGCGACGCAGCCCGTGCAGCTGCAGAGCCTGGGCGGCGTAGTGCGAGCAGGTCGGGCTGAACCGGCAGCACGGACCCCGCCGCGGGCTGATCTCCTGCTGGTACAACCTGATCACCGCCAGCGTGAACGCAAGCAGCCAGCCCGACGCTCCGGTAGCCGCACCGTCGGCGCTGGACTGCCGGGCCGCCCGGGCCGACCGGCGCACCAGCGACGGCCCTACCAGCGTCAGTTGCGGGCCGCAGCCGATCGCCTCGGCCAGGCAGCAGCCGCTCTCGATGAGGCAGATATCACGCATGCACGAGTTGCCGCGGTAGCCGGGGCCGTAACGCCGGTACCCACGCGGTGGCCCGAAGCCGCCATAGGGCCCGTAGCCGCGCCGACGCGAGCGCCACCCTCCGATGAAGACCATCTTCGGAACGTACCTGTCTCGGGCAACTGCTGGCGAGCGCGCCAATTCTTCGCCGAATGCCCCGGGCCGGCCAACTTTCGCGGCGGATTGCAATACCTCAACCGCAGGAATAGGTTGAATATGGCTCGGCAAGTAGCCGGCGGACGATGTCCGGCTGGTATGCCCAGCAGACTTCGCCGCCTCCCTGCCTCAACCTGATGGAGGCGAAGTGACTAGGTCTACCTCGGGCGCATCCAACCCCGGCGCCACCGTGCGCACCGACGTGCAGAAGGCTGCGCTTGCGGTCGGCGCCGTTTTCTTGCTGGTCGGCGTGCTCGGATTCATTCCCGGCATCACCACTGACTACGACGACATGAGCTTTGCCGGCCACGAGTCGATGGCCAAGCTGATCGGCGTTTTCCAGGTCTCGGTGCTGCACAACATCGTCCACCTGCTGTTCGGCATCGCCGGCATCGCGCTGGCCCGGCAGTCCGCCCGGTCCGCCTACCTGTACCTGGTCGGCGGTGGCGTGATCTACCTCGTGCTGTGGCTCTACGGCCTGCTCGTCGACAAGGACTCCGACGGCAACTTCGTGCCGGTCAACACCGCCGACAACTGGCTGCACCTGCTGCTGGGCCTCGGCATGATCGCGCTCGGCGTGCTGCTCAGCCGCCGGTCGGCTGCCACCTCGGCATCGACCCGCACCGCGCGCTGACCTTTCCGGCGGCGGCTCCACATCTCACCTTCGCGGGCGGTGTGGAGCCGGGCCCGCGGTGCTAGAGAGCACTGATCCGGCGCGCGCCTCGTCACCGAGGCGTCGCCGGATCGTTACTTCCAGCAGGTCGTCGTCCCCTGTTGGAGGTATCTGCGTGCGCCGCGTCGTGTTCTCCGCCGTCACCGCCGCGGCGGTGGCAGCCCTCAGCTCGACGCTCGCCGTGGCGTCCGCACCCGCCGGCGCTGCCGGTCCCGGCTACCGCACCCAGTCGTTGCACTTCGCGGTAACGGTGGGCCCGGCCGGCGGCCAGCAGCAGTGCGACATCGTCGGCGACCTGTACACCCCGGACGGCGCCTCTGCGCAGCAACCGGTGCCGGCGATCCTGACCACCAACGGCTTCGGCGGCTCAGCGGCCAGCCAGACCCCGTTCGCCCAGCGCTACGCGGGCCTGGGCTATGCGGTGCTGTCCTACTCCGGCCTCGGCTTCGGCGGCTCGGGTTGCAAGATCACCCTCGACGACCCGGACTACGACGGCCTGGCCGCCAGCCAGCTGGTGAGCTTCCTGGGCGGAGCGGCGGGTATCGCCTTCACCGACGCCGGCCACACCGACCCGCTGCCGGCGCTGGACTACGTGCTGCACGACCCGGTGGACCACCGCGGCCTCGCGCGGCAGTACGACCCCCGGGTCGGCATGTGGGGCGGTTCCTACGGCGGCCAGGTGCAGTTCGCGGTGGCCTCGCTGGACGCCCGGGTCGACGTGCTCAACCCGCAGATCACCTGGAACGACCTGACCTACTCGCTCGGGCCCAACAACGCCGAACCCGGCGCGACACCCGGCGCCACCAAGATGACCTGGGCCAGCACCTTCTCCGCGATCGGCATCTTCGACGGCGTGCAGTACGCGCAGCAGGACCCGCAGCGGCTGATCGGCTGCCCCAACTTCGCCGACTTCGTCTGCCCCGCGCTGGTCACCGGGGGCGCCACCGGCTTCCTTCAACCGGGCGACGCGGCCAGGCTGCGGCACGCCTCGGTGGCCGGCTACCTGCCCCGGGTCACCGTTCCGGTGCTGCTGGACCAGGGTGAGGTCGACACCCTGTTCAACCTCAACGAATCGATCGCCACCTACCAGGCGCTGCGCCGCCAGCACACCCCGGTGGCACTGATGTGGCGCTACAACGGCCACTCCGGCGGCACCCCGTCAGCGGCCGGCGCCGCGTACGAGGCCAGCCGGATCCAGGCCTGGTTCGACCACTACCTCAAGGGCAGCGACGTCAGTACCGGCCCGGCGTTCGCCTACTACCAGGACTGGTCGGGCACGGTCGGGACCGCGCCCGGCTACCCGGTCGGCAAGTCGCGCCGGCTCTACCTCTCGGGAACCGACCTGGTCAGCAGCGGGATCCGGCCCGGCTCGCAGTCCTTCAGCACCCCGCCGGCCGGGGCGCCGAGCACCCTGGGCAACCTCGACGTGATCGGCGCCGAGGTCGACGTGCCGCTGGACAACCCGGACGTCAACCTGCCCGGCACGTACGCCTCCTGGACCGGGGCGCCGCTGGCCGCGCCGGTCACCGTGGTGGGCACGCCCACCCTGGACGTCCAGCTGTCGGCCCCGGCGGCGGCGCTCAGCCAGGCCAGCGGCCCGGCCGGCCAGCTGGTGCTGTTCGCCAAGCTCTACGACGTCGGCACCGACGGCACCCCGCACCTGATCAACGGCCTGGTCGCACCGGTCCGGATCTCCGATGTCACCCGCAGCGTGCGCATCACGCTGCCGGGCATCGCGCACCGGTTCGGCACCGGTCACCGGATCGCGCTGTACCTGGCCGGCGGTGACACCAACTACCGGGGCGGTCAGGTGGCGACCGCGGTCACCGTCAGCACCGGCTCGTCCGGCCAGGTGCTGGTCCTGCCGGTGGTCTGAGCGCGGGTTCCGGGTTCTTGCGGGCAGCGAGATCCGATCACGGTTCTTCAGGGCGTCGGCGTCCAGTCCGGGCGCCGGCCGAGCAGCGCGACGATCCGGTCCAGGGTGGGCAGGCCGGGGTCCGGCTCGTAAGCCGGCCCGAAAGCGAATCCCGCTCCCCGCGAGGCCGGGTCGTTGGGTACCCGGAGCGCGATCGCCAGGGCCACCTTCAACACCTCGGCATCGAAGTCGACCGGTACCCCGATCGACTTGGCCAGGTCCCAGGCGTGGGCCACCTCGTCGACGAGGTGGAAGCTGATGGCCATCGTGGCCGGGAAGCTACCGCCGTCCCGGATCTCCGGCAGGTGGAACTCCCGGTCCAGCACACCGGGCTCGGCGAACGCATCGGTGACCAGCGTGGCAGCGCGCGTGTAGGCCGGCACCAGATCCGCCGTCACCGGGCGGGGGCGGAAGTCCTCGACGCTCGTCGATTGCCCCGAGGCAGCCAGGGCAAACCCGTGGTACTGCCCGATGATGTGGGCGAGCAGGTCCCGCACCAGCCACCCCGCACAGGGGGTCGGGTTGTCCCACTGTTGCGGCGTGACGAGCGGGATGATCCCCGCGGTAACGTCCATGGCACGCCGGTCAAGCTCGCGGATGTCCATCGAAACCTCTCAGATGCGTCAAGGACGCCGAGCTGCCGAAGACACGTGAAGCACATGTCCCGGCCATCTAACCTTGTGGATAAAAGTGTTGCACGGTTGGCTCAAGGGTGTAACACTTCTATCCATGGGCCTCGCGACGCTACCCCCGACCTTCACGACGGCGGTGGCATTGTCGCGTGGGGTGCATCCGCGGGATCTGTATGCCTGGCGCGACGAGGGTCAGGTCATCGAGCTGTCCCGCGGAGTGTTTCGACGCGCGGACGCACCCCCGGCGAGTTATCCGGATCTGTTGGCGGTGGCTTACCGGTCGCCGACAGCGATTGTGTGTTGCCGCTCGGCTGCGGCGCTGCATGACCTGAGTGATGAGATCGCGCCAGCTGTGCAGATCGCGGTGCCATCGCGGCACCGCCCACCACAGATCGCCCACCCGCCGACAGAGGTGTTCCGCTTCGAGGAAGCGACGTTCGAACTCGGTCTGGCACGGGTCGAGGCAGCACCCGAGGAATGGGTGCGGATCTATGACCCGACGCGAACAGTGGTCGACCTGATGCGTCTTCGCGGTCGGTTGGGTGAGGATCTGGCCTACGGCGCCGTACAGCGCTACCTGCGTCGTCGTGACGCCCATCCGGCAGGGTTGCTGAAGTGGGCATCCGCATTGGACGTGCGTGGGCCGATGCAGCGGGCACTCGACGTCGCCATGGCGCAGTGAGCCGTCCGACCAGGGGTACGGCGGCCGGACAGGCCTACCTCGACCTGCAGCGCCGGGCGCGAGCCGAAAGCCGCGGCACGCAGGAGCTTCTGACGCTGTACGTCGTCGAGCGGTGGCTTGCTCGGCTGAGCGCCTCACCGTACCGAAACCAGTTCGTCCTCAAAG
>DASZEI010000184.1:0-5881 GCA_035940975.1 Jatrophihabitans sp.
CGCCGCCGCCAACCCGGCCGAGCTGGAGCTGCTGGTGGTGGTGGGCGACGACGGCGCGTTCGAGCTCGTCGAGGACGACGGCATCGGGGCGGGGGATGACCCTGATCGCTGGGCCAGCACCCCGATCGGCTTCGAGCAGGCCGGCGGCGTGCTGCGGATCGGCCCGGCCACCGGCAACACCGGCTGCCTGCCCGAGCGGCGCAGCTGGACGCTGACCTTCCTCGCCCACCAGGCGAGCGGTGAGCCGGCCGTCACGGTGGACGGTGCCGCCGTTACCGCCGATATCCGTCAGGTGGGGCGTCGTACCAGTGTCCGAGTCCGCGACGTGCCGGTGACCGCGACCGTCCGGGTGAGCCTGGGGGAGCGGCCCGGGCTTGCCGGCAACGACGTCAAGGACCGGCTGTTCGCACTGCTGCACCGGGCCCAGTTGCCCTACCTCGTCAAGACCCGCGCCCACCAGGCCGCCACCGCCGACGCGCCGCTGACCATCCGGCTCTCGCAGCTGCAGGCGCTCGACCTCGGCCGGCCGCTGGAGGCGGCGGTCTTCGAGCTGCTGCTGGCCAGGCCCGGTCCCGGCTGACGTCAGGAGCTGGTGAGCAGAACCAGTTGCTGGGTCGCCCGGGTCATCGCGACGTAGCGGTCGACCGCTCCTTCGATGCCGCTCACGGTGCCGCTCATGGTGCCACTGACAGTGCCGCTCATGGTGCCGCCGGTCACCGGGGTACCTGACGCGGCCGTGCCGAACGCTTCGGCGTCGATGAGGACGACCAGGTCGAACTCGAGCCCCTTCGACAGCTCCGGGGTCAGCGACCGGACCCGGGGCCGGGCTTGCACCAGGGCCCGGAAGGAGCCGTCCTCGCCAGCGCCGATGACGCAGGCGGTCCCGTCGGCATGCGCGGCGAGCCAGCTGTCGAGGATCGAGCCGAGGTCCGAAGCGGCTCCGCGTACGCCGGGGACGCCGCTGTTGCGGATCGAGGTCGGCACGTTGGCGTGCGGGAGGACGGCCCGGATGACCGGCTCGGCTTCGGCCATGATCTCTGCCGGCGTCCGGTAGTTGATGGTCAGGCCGGCCACCTCGATCCGGTCCAACCCGATCCGCTCCAGCCGTTCCTGCCACGACTCCGGAAACCCGTGCCTGGCCTGGGCCCGGTCCCCGACGATGGTGAAGCTGCCGGACGGGCAGCGGCGCAGCAGCATCTGCCACTGCGCGTCGGTCAGTTCCTGGGCCTCGTCCACCACGATGTGCGCGAACGGGCCGGCGAGCAGGTCCGGGTCGGCGGCGGGCAGCGCGGCCTCGTCGACCAGGGCGTCGCGCAAGTCCTGCTGGCGAAGGCTCGTCATCAGGAGCAGCTCGGAGTCGTCGGCCGCGATGAGGTCATCGATGACCCGGGACATCTGCTCCCGCTGGGCGGCGACGGCAGCCTCCTGCCGGCGCCTGCGTCGGGACGACTCCGGGTCACCGAGCCGCTGCCGGGCCGCGTCCAGCATCGGCAGGTCGGACACCGTCCAGGCCCGGGCGTCCTTGCGTTGCAGCTTTCGAACCTCCTTGGGGCTCAGCCATGGGGCGGACTTGCGCAGGTAGGCGGGCACCGACCACAGGTCCGCGACGAGGTCAGCCGCTTCGAGCAGCGGCCAGGCCCGGTTGAAGGTGGTGAGCAGTTCCTCGTCCTGCAGCAGTGACCGCCGCAGCAGGTGCGGCGAGGCGTCGCCGTCGTGCTTGTCCATCAGGATCGTGAGCAGCTCCTGGAAGACCTGGTCGCGCGCCTCGTTGTGCGCAGTTCCGGGCTCTGCTGCTTCGAAGGCCTCGGCCCAGTCCTCGGCGCTCAGCCGGATGTCGGACCAGGGGGTCTCGACGGTCATCGGCCTGGTGGGCGGCTCCTCGTAGAACCGGACGGCTGCCTCGATCGCCTGGACCAGGCCGGCCGAGGACTTCAGCCGGGCCACCTCCGGGTCGGTCTCGACCGCTGCGTCGGCGCCCTCGGCGACCAGGTCTCGCAGGGTGCAGGTCCGCACGCCCTCCTCGCCGAGGCTGGGCAGGACGTCGGAGACGTAGGCGAGGTAGGGCTGGTGCGGACCGATGAACAACACGCCGCCACTGTGCTGACCGCGGTGGTGGCCGAGGCGAGGGTCGGAGTAGAGCAGGTAGGCGGTGCGGTGCAGCGCGACGACGGTCTTGCCGGTCCCTGGACCGCCGTCGACGACCAGGGCGCCGGCAGATCCGGCGCGGATGATGGCGTCCTGATCGGCCTGGATGGTGCCGAGCACGTCGCGCATCCGGGCCGACCGGTTGCCCGCCAGGCTGGCGATGAAGGCGGACTGGTCATCGAGCGAGGCGGCGTGTCGGACTAACCCGTCTGTGCTGAACACCTCGTCCCAGTAGTCGCTGACCCGCCCCCCGGTCCAGCGATACCTGCGCCGGCTTGCCAGGCCCATCGGGTTGGCGTGGGTCGCTCCGAAGAACGGCTCGGCCGCGGCGGAGCGCCAGTCGAGCAGCAGCCGGCGGCCCGCGCTGTCGGTGAGGCCGAGGCGTCCGACGTACACCGGCTCGGGGTTGTCCGCGCTGACCATGTGCCCGAGGCACAGGTCCACGCCGTAGCGACGCAGGGCCCGCAGCCGAGCGGTCAGCCGGTGGACCTGCAGGTCCCGGTCCAACGCCTGCTGGCCGATGCCACCGGGCGCCCTGCGCTCGGCGTCGAGGCGGTCGGACAGGTCGGCGATCGACTGCGCCAGACTCGTGGCGATGGCGGCGAAGTGCTGTTCATCGCCGGCGATCAGCGACGGGTCGGCCTTGGCAGCGAGGTGGGCGGGAAGGTCGAACGCGCTGGCAGTCAGGGGGGTCACGTCATCAGCTCCTGGGTCCTGGCCTCGGCCCGGCGATTCTGCGGTGCGACCCGGGTCTTGCCGCAAGCCCCCCGGTGGGCTATACGTTGGAAGTGGCAAGGAGTGGAAATCCTCCTTGCCCTTTCTCGTCCGCGGACGGACAGCCCTTTTCGCGAAGCACCGGCGCGCTGCCAGGGAGCGCGCCGCGCGGTAGCCGTGGCGTGCTTGCCAACAATCCTGAGCCGGTTGGGCGATGATCGCCGGTGCCGGGGCGGTTGGAGCCTTGACAGAGTGGGCCGAACAGCAAGTGGGCCGGACATCCGATGCGGAAGGGCGGAAGTCGTGCGGGTCGTGATCGCGGTGGGCGGCAACGCGATGACCGCGCCCGACGGCTCGGCCCGCCCGGCCGACCAGCAGGCCGCCATCGAGGTGGCCGTCGAGCCGATCGCCGAGCTGATCTGCGCCGGTCACCAGGTGGTGCTGACCCACGGCAACGGCCCGCAGGTGGGCAACCTGCTGGTCAAGAACGAACTGGCGGCCTCGGTGGTGCCCCCGGTGCCGCTGGACTGGTGCGGCGCCCAGACCCAGGCGACCATCGGCCTGCTGATCCTCAACGCCCTCGACCGGGCCCTGGCCAGCCGCAACTCAGCCGTCCGAACCGCGGCCGTGGTCTCACGCACCGAGGTCGCTGCCGACGATCCCGGCTTCGGCGCGCCGTCCAAGCCGATCGGGCGTTATCTGAGCGAGGCCGAGGCCGCTGTGATGCTCGGCCACGGCCAGCACTGGCAGGACCGCGGCGAGCGGGGCTGGCGCCGGGTGGTCGCCTCGCCCGAGCCGCTGCGCTGCCTGGACGCACCCGCCGTGATCGCCCTGCTGGACGCCGGCTTCGCGGTGGTGTGCTCCGGCGGCGGCGGCATTCCGGTGGTGGCCGACGGAACCCCCGGCGGGTACCGGGGCGTCGAGGCCGTCATCGACAAGGACCTCACCGCCGCCCTGCTGGCCGGCACGCTGACCGCCGACCGGCTGGTGATCGCCACCGACGTCGAGCACGCCGTGCTGGGTTGGGGCACCGACAGCGCCACCCGGCTGGCCGGCGTCGGGGTCGGCGAGCTCGAAGCCCTGGTTGCCGGCGGCGCGTTCGCCAGCGGCAGCATGGAGCCGAAGGTGATCGCCGCCTGCCGGTTCGTGCGCCGCAGCGGCAAGCCGGCGGCCATCACCTCGCTGAGCAAGATCGCCGGTGCGCTGGCCGGCGTGGCCGGCACTATCGTCCATTCCGAGCGCCCCGCCGCACCTGCCCAACACTGACCGAGCTGCCCAGCCCTTTTGCCCAGCACTGACCGACAGGAGATCCCGGATGCCTGACCCGATCGAGGTACGCAAGGTCGCGCTGCACAGCGTGACCGATGCCAGCGAGTTCACCGCGCTGATCACCGACGGCGTCCTCGAGGCCGACCGGGTGGTGGCCGTGATCGGCAAGACCGAGGGCAACGGCGGGGTGAACGACTACACCCGGATCATCGCCGACCGGGCCTTCCGCGAGGTGATCACCGCCCACGGCAGCCGCACCGCCGAGGAGGTCAAGCAGATCCCGATCGTCTGGTCCGGCGGCACCGACGGCATCATCTCCCCGCACGCCACCATCTTCGCCACCACCGATCCGGCCAAGGCCCCGGCCACCGACGAGCCGCGGCTGACCGTCGGGTTCGCGATGAGCGAGGTGCTGCTTCCCGAGGACATCGGCCGCACCGCCATGATCAGCAAGGTGGCGGCCGCCGTCACCGAGGCGATGGGCAAGGCCGGCATCACCGACGTCGCCGACGTGCACTACGTCCAGACCAAGACGCCGCTGCTGACCATCGACACCATCCGCGACGCCAAGAGCCGGGGGCAGGACGTGTTCACCGAGGACACCCTGCACTCGATGGACGTCTCCAACGGCTGCACCGCGCTCGGCATCGCGGTGGCCCTGGGCGAGATCGAGATGCCGGGCGACGCCGACGTGATGCGCGACCGCTCGCTGTTCTCCTCGGTGGCCTCCTGCTCCTCGGGGGTGGAGCTGGACCGGGCCCAGGTCGTGGTGGTCGGCAACGCCCGCGGCATCGGCGGCCGGTACCGGATCGGGCACGGCGTGATGACCGACGCCCTGGACGCCGACGGCATCTGGGCGGCGATCCGCGACGCCGGCCTGGAGCTGCCCGAGCGCCCGCACCCGTCCGACATCGGCGGCCGGCTGGTGAACGTCTTCCTCAAGTGCGAGGCCAGCCAGGACGGCGCCGTGCGCGGCCGGCGCAACGCCATGCTCGATGACTCCGACGTGCACTGGCACCGCCAGATCAAGGCCGCGGTGGGTGGGGTGGCGGCCTCGGTCACCGGCGATCCAGCGGTGTTCGTGTCGGTGTCGGCGGCCCACCAGGGCCCGGACGGCGGTGGGCCGGTGGCGGCCATCGTCGACGCCGGAGCCTGAATCTCCTCTTTTTACCGACCAACCTTGGCAACCTCGCTAGTTGTTAGTACATCCTCGACGCCTGAGTCCCGTCGGCAGTCAATGCGGGCCGGCTGGATTAATTTGTGGCGTTGCCGCGTGATTGTCGTACGCAGGTGCAATCAATTCATGGAACTAGACCGAGGCACGTTGTTTATTGGAGTGGACCTTGCTTGGGCTGAGGGAAGCGCGGCGAAGGTTGCTAATGAATCGGGTGTTGTGTGCATCGACGGCACAGGCCGGGTTATCCATGCAGGCTGGACGGTAGGTGTCACGGAGACAACCAAGTGCATCCAAACGCTGACCGCTGAGGCCTCACGGGCCGTCGTGTTCGTCGACGCTCCGCTGGTCGTCACCAACGAAAGCGGGCAACGGCTGTGTGAGCGGCTGGTCGGTCGAAGGTATGGCAGATGGTTGATCTCGGCTAACTCCACTAACAAGCGAACCAAGCGCCTGGCAGGCGTCACGCTGCTTGCACAGCTGGAGGATCTTGGTTGGACCTACGACACCGGCCATGGGGGTGGGCCGAGCGCGGATCGCGTGGTCTCGGAGTGCTATCCCTGGACCACCATCGTCGGT
>DASZEI010000185.1:0-25492 GCA_035940975.1 Jatrophihabitans sp.
CCCTGGTAGCTGGACGTGGTCGGCGCCGGGCCCACGCAGGCGGTACCGGCCAGCAGCAGCCCGAGCAGGACGGCCGCAAGCCGACGGCCAGCCACCCTGCGGCCGGTCACCGGCCTGTCCGATCGCCCCGGAGCACGACGAAGGCCAGGGCCGCCAGCAGCAACCCGAAACCGCACCAGGCAGCCAGCAGCGCCAGACCATCAGTCATGACCACCACCACATCACGCAAGGCGGCTGCGCCGGTCGCAGCGGATTCGGCAGCGTGGCTGTTCACGCAATCCGGCATTATGCCCGCGTAGCAGCGCATCTCCTCGCATTCGAGGCCCCGACGTGCCGTGTGGCCTTCACGCCGGGTGCAAGCACGTCCCTCGGTCAGGGGTGGAGACGCGTAGCCGCGGCTCGGCAGCCGTCAACGGCAGAACGCTCGTCAATCGATGGTCGGCCCAGTCCTCAGGACGCCGCACCCGGGGCCAGCTGGCCAGCGGGAGCCGCATCCTCCTTCTGCCAGGGCCACCGACCCGTTATCTCGAGTTCGAGGGAGAAGCTGAGGAAGGTGCGAATGACCACGATGCCCGCGAGCACCACGACACTTCGCACGGTGGGCGTGACGGCGACGGTCCTGATGATGTCGGCTGCGACGAGAAGTTCCAGGCCGAGCAGGATGGACCGGCCGAGTTGCTGCCGGTACCGGCGGTAGGTGTCGGGTTGCCGCCGATAGATCCGCCGGCCGGCGGCGACGGTGGCCGCCAGCGCGCCGACGATGGTGACAGCCACCCCGGCGCCGTCAATGACCTTGCCGACTGCCTCCACCGTCTCGCTGAAGGTCATGGCGCCGTCCGGTACGAGGTGTGCATCTCACCAGCGTGCCAGGCAGCGCCGCGTGCCGGCCGAGCGGGCTGTCACAGCGCCCGGTGTGGTCAGTGACCGGTGGGGTGGCTGGTCGGGGCCGGCACGGTGCTGGGCTTGCCGGTCGGGTGCGCCGGCAGGGTGCTCGGCGGGCCGGTCGGGTGCGCCGGCAGCGAGCTGGGCGGGCCGGTCGGGTGCGACGGCAGCGAGCTGGGCGGGCCGACCGGGTGCGACGGCAGCGTGCTCGGCTTGCCGACCGGGTGCGAGGGCAGGGTGCTGGGCTTGCCCACCGCATGGGATGCGCCGGCCTTGCCCGGGTGCGGGATGGTGGCGCAGTAGGCCTCGATCTTGTCCGCGCCACCGGCGGCCGTTGCCAGGTTCGTGAAGGCGACGGATCCACCGGCCGCCTCGCCGTCGCCGTGTGCGTAGGCCATGCACAGGCCGAATGCCGCGGGGCCGGTCGCATCCGGTCCGACCGGGGTGGAGGTCGGCGTCCCGGCCTGCTTCGGCGCGTGGCCGGCGCCCTTGCCGGGGTGGGTGGCGGGCGCGCCGATGACGTGGTGTGCGACGTCCTGCGCGGTGTCCGGCAGGGCGCCGGCGTAGGCGGCGGCGCTGAGCCCGCCGAGGCCGAGGACCCCAGCTGCGACCGCGGTCGCGATCTTCGGGTTGAACAGGGTGTTCGGCATCGCTGGCCTCCGTCGAAGTGCCCGGCCGTGGCGCGGCAACGTTCCGAACTGCGTCAGGTACGCAGCTCGCGCCGTTGCGAATCCAGCCAGCTCGTCGCCGGTCGTCGGCGCGCTCAGGGCGTCCATGACGTCGGCGAGGAACTGGCTGCCCGCGGGTGCCGCTGCCGGGAGCGGTGCTCCGGACAGCAGTGCCTCGAATGACCGCTCCTCGAAGTTGAGGCCGGTCGCGGGGTGGGTCCACGGTGGGTTTGGCATGTCACCTCCTAGATCGCCGGCGAACCTCACAGCGTTACACCCGACTCGGCCAGCACCCGGGCCAAGGTCCGCAGCCCCCGGTGCGCGGCGACCCGCACCGCACCCGCGCTGCGGTTGACGATGGCAGCCACCATGTCGACCGGCAGGCCGGCGACCACCCGCAGCACGATCACCTCGGCCTGCAACGGCGGCAGCGTGGCCACCAGTTCGAGGGCCGCGCGGGTGTCGAGCCTGCCCAGCACCACGTCGGCAGTGTCGTCCGCGCTGGGACCGCCGGCCTCGCCGCCGTCCGGCCAGGCCAGCGGGGTGGTCGGTTGCCGGACCTTGCGCCTGAGGTGATCGACGCCGCGACGCCTGGCGATGGTGAACACCCAGGCCCGCCAGGCGAGTTCGTCGCCGGAGAACCTGCGCAGGCCGCGGACCACGTTCAACCAGGTTTCGGCGGCCAGGTCCTCGGCCGCGGCGCGATCGAGCACGCTGAGATAGCGCAGCAGCGGCGGGTTGGTGTCGCGCCACAGGGCAGCGAACGCGTCGCTGTCGCCTGCCTGGGCGGCCCCGAGGGCCTGCGCGAATCCCGCACCGATCATGTTCCGGAGTATGCCCGCACCAGCGCGCCGGGGCGCGTCAAGCACGGCGGGTGGCCCGAGTGCCGGCGGACGGGCAGGGTGTGCCGGCTACCCCGCGCTGTCGGGGATCACGGGGCGCTGTCGAGGATCAACCTGTGCCGTCCGGCCCAGACCATGGTTGCCACGGCGGTCCCGAACAGCACCGGAACCAGGTACAGGTGGTTGCCGGCGAACCGGTGGTTGACGGCCAGGCCGGCGAGGAAGTTTCCGGTGGTCATGCCGAATGCCACCGCCGTGGTGAGCCAGTAGGTGCCCTCGGTGAAGGCGGTAGCCGGCACCGTGCGCTGCACGATCTCGTTGGCCGTGATGGTGGTCGGCGAGATGATCACTCCGGCGAGCACGAGCACCAGGGTCAGGCTGACTATGTCGTTGGCGAACAGCAGCGGCACGTGCACCAGCGCCGCGGCGGTCATCACGATGGTCAGCTGCCGGACCAGGGGAATGCGGATCGGCAGGGCTCCGTAGAGCAGGCCCGCGGTCAGGCTGCCGATGCCCCATAGGCCGAGCAGCACGCCGGTGAGGTTGCGGTGACCGAGCTGGGCCGCGCGGGCGATGGTAATGATCTCGACCGAGCCGATCATCGTGCCCAGGCCGAACACGACGGCGAACATCAGGCGCATGGCGGTCAGCCGCATCACGCCCCCGCCGCGCGGCGTCGGCGTGTGATGCGGCTCCGGCTGGCTGCCGCGCTGCGCGGCCAGCGCCAGCGTGCCCACCACGGCCAGGCCCAGCACGGTGAGCAGGCCGGACACCGGACCGATGCCGGTGGCCACCGCCGCGACCAGGACCGGTCCGGCGATGAAGACCACCTGGGTGGTGACGCCCTCGACGGCGTAGGCGGTACGCAGCAACTCGGTACCGGCCAGCGCCTTCGTCCACCGGGCCCGGACCAGGGGCGAGGTCACCGGCATCACCCCGCCGGCGAGCAGGGCCAGCGGGATGTACGTCCAGCCCGGCGCGTCCAGGTGCACGGCGAGGATCAGCGCGCAGACGAACACGGTGAAGGCCGAGACCACCACCACCAGCACGATGGCCTGACCGTAGCGGTCGGCGAGCCGGCCGATGAACGGTCCGCACACGCCGACCGCGAGGGTGACCGATGCCGCGACAGCGCCGGCGAGTGCGTAGTTGCCGCTTTCGGCGGTGATCGCCAGCACTAGCGCGAGACTGAGCATCGAGGTGGGCAGCCGGGACAGGAAGCCGGCCGTGACGAACCCCCAGGCCCCCTTGACGGCGAATGTCCGTCGATAGGCGCCGGCCGAGGATGGGAGCGGGGGTGCCGGCTGGCCTGTCTGGTCCGGTGGATCCAGTGGACCGGCGGGCTGGGTGTCAGCAGGCTTGGGCATCAGCCCGGCTCACCTGCCGGCTTCTCCAGCTCCTCGCGCAGGACTGCCCGCTCCACCTTGCCCAGTGCGTTCCTCGGAAGCTCGTCGCGGATCTCGATCCGGTCCGGCCAGTTGTGCTCCGTCATGCCCACCTCGTCGAGATAGCTGTTGATCTCCTCCAGGCTCGGTGCCGGCCCCTCGGCGACGATCACGGCGCACAGGCCGTCGGCGGTGGGCATCACGGCGTCCGGGTAGCCGATCAGCGCCACCTCGCGTACCCGCGGATGCTCGACGATCACCGCCTCGATCTCCAGCGTGGGCACCTTGGTGCCGAAGCGCCGGATGATGAGGTCGTTGCGCCGGCCGGTGATCCGGATCCCGCCACGGCCGTCGGGCCTGGCCAGGTCGCCGGTGTCGAACCAGCCGTCGGTGTCCAGGCAGGCCAGGTAGGCCTCGCGCTGGTTGAGGTAGCCCAGGCACTGGCTCGGCCCGCGCGTCCACAGCCGGCCGAGCGCCTCGCCCTCCTCGGCCTCGATGCGCACCTGCGAGCCCGGTACCGGCGAGCCGTCGCTGTGCGCGGCCCAGCCCTGCGGATCGTCCGGCCGGGTGACCGTGACGCCCCCGTTCTCGGTCATACCCCACAGCGCACCCAGTTCCACGCCGAGGACGTCGCGGACGTCGTCGATCAACTGCGGCGGGATCGGCGCCGAGCCCGAGATCAGGTGCCGCAGGCTGGACAGGTCGCGGGGATTCTTGCGCTGCTCGGCGACCAGTGCCAGTGCGAACTGCGGCCCGGCGTAGACGAAGGTCAGGCGGTGCTTGTCGATCATGTCCAGCATCAGGCCCATGTCGAAGTCGTCCTGCATGACAGAGGTGCCGACGAGAGTCACCGACAGGTAGGCGCTGTAGATCAGCCCCGCCAGGTGGGTCATCGGATGCGGAACGGAGGCCACCGTGTCCGCGCCGAGCCCGTAGCACTCGGGCAGCGCCATCGACGCGCCGTACAGGGTGTTGTGGCTGTGCACCACTGCCTTGGGTGCGCCGGTTGTTCCCGAGGTGAACAGCAGCAGCGCGGGGTCGTCGGCGTCCAGGGTGTCGAGGCTGTCCAGCTGGTGGGTCTGCTCCCACGGGGTCCTGACGAAGAACTCCTCGAAATCGACGTGATCGGCATCCGGGCCGGCCGGCGCGGTCCGCACCACCACCCGGTGGGCCAGGGTGTCCGGCGCTGCCCCGTCCAGGCGAGCGGCGTAGTCGATGTCGGAGTAGCGGTCCGGCACGATGCACACCTTCGCCGCGCTGCTGGTCAGGACGTGACGCAGTTCGCGGGGGCCGAACAGCGGCATCACCGGCGCCGGGACGGCACCGATCCGGGCGCAGGCCAGGTACAGCGGGGTCAGCATCCACAAGTTGGGCAGGTGGATGGCCACCACATCCCGGCGCCGCACCCCCAGTTCCAGCAGCGCGGCGGCGAACCGATCCACCATCGCGGCGAACTCGCCGTAGGTGAGGGTGCGGGCCAGGGTGCCGCTGGCGTAACTGATGATCGCGACCTTGTCCGGGTCAGCCTGTGCCGCCCGCCGCAGGTCGTGCAGCACCGTCTCGCTGCGCCACCGGCCCTCGGCCCGGAAGGATTCGGCCCGGTCGGCGGCGGGTCGCACCAGGGTGTCCCACATGTCAGCTCTCCTTTCACCTCGGCGAGACGTCGGTTCGACGAAACCGCCCAGTGTCCGGGAGCAGTCTGTCCGCTACATAGTTAACGCGCCATAACGTCAGTCGGCCGCCTTGCCGTGCAGTGCTACCGGCAGCTGCGTCAGCCCCCGCATCAGGGCGCCGTGCTCCCATTCCAGCGATTCGGGATCGCCCGCCAGCTCCAGGTCCGGGAACCTGGTCAGCAGCTTGGTCAGTGCCACCTCGAGCTGGATCCTGGCCAGCGGCGCGCCGACGCAGTAGTGCGTGCCGTGCCCGAAGCCCAGGTGGTTCTTCGGGCAGCGGTCGACGTCCAGCCGGTCCGGATCGGGGAACTTGGTGCTGTCCCGGTGCGCCGAATTCATCGACAGCGCCAGGATCTCGCCCGCCGGAATGGTGACCTCGCCGAGCGTGATCGCTTCCTTGGTGAAGCGGAAAGTGCCGACCGCGACGCCGCTGTCGAAGCGGATCAGCTCGTCGATGGCCGCCGGTATCAGCGACATGTCCGCCCGCAGCTTGGCCAGCTCCGCCGGATGGGTCAGCAGGCTGTGGATGACATTGGTCAGGGTGTGCATCGACGTGACATGACCGGCCATGATGATCAGGAAGAACATGCTCACCAACTCGTCCTGGGTGAGCCGGTCACCGCCGTCCTTGCCGTGCACCAGCATGCTGAGCATGTCCTGGCCCGGATTGGCGCGCTTGGACTCGATGCTGGCCTGGGCGTAGGAGATGACGCTGTTAGAGGCGGCCTCGACCACCTCGGGGGCGTGCCCGGCGCCGACCAGCTCGGCCGCCCAGCGGTGGAACAGCGGCTTGTCCCCGGCGGGCACGCCGAGCACGTCGCAGATGGTGGTGATCGTCATCGGCTGGGTGAACCCGCCCATCAGGTCCACCACCGGCCGGCCGTCGTCCAGCGCGTCGAGCAGCTCGTCGGCCACCTGCTCCAGCCGGGGACGGGAATCCTCCATCCGCTTCGGGGTGAGCCCCTGGTTCGCGAGCGAGCGCAGCCGGGTGTGCCGCGGCGGATCGCTGTTGAGCATGTGGCGGGTCAGCTCGTCGTTGACACCGATGCTGCCTGGCTCATCCTCATCGCTTGCCATTCCGGAATGCCGGGCGAACAACTCGTTCGCCCGCAGCCCGTCCTTGCTGACCCGCGGGTCGGTCAACAGTTGCCGGACGTCGTCGTAGCCGGTCACCAGCCAGACTTTGGCGCCGTGCGGAAAGATCACCGGATGGGCGGGCCCGGCGGCGCGCAGCCGCTCCAGGATCTCGTACGGATGGGTCATGAAATCCTTGGAAAGCTCCTCGACGGCTTGCGACGAATCCACGCTCATGCGGTTTCACCCTTTCTTCTTCGCGCCCTTTTCGCGCGTTGCCCGGTTCGCGCACGGCAATCGTTGTCCGGCTAGGGGAGGGGGCTCCGCAATATTGACTGTCTGCATTGCACCGCCCGCTGCACTAGCGAGTGCACCCGCTGTGTGGCATGTGTCAAAAATTTGTCCGTGGTCCGCGCCTGTAGCTTTGGCGCCATGATCTCCGGCGTCCTGCTGCAGGTTGTGCTGGCCGGGCTGGCACAGGGCGCCGTCCTGGGGCTGGTGGCGCTCGGGTTCTCACTCGTCGCCGGAACGGCCCGGATCCTGCCGTTCGCGCACGGTGACATCGTGGTCGGTTCGATCTTTCTCGCCGTCCTGGCCGTCGTGGGCCGGACTCCTACCGCCGCGCGGCTGGCCGGAGCCGGCTCGGTCGCGCTGGTGCTGCTGTGCCTGGCCGCCGGCATGGCCGTGTCGGGGCTGGTCGCCGGGCTGGTGGTGCTGCCCGACCTGGCGAGCGCTCGCCGCCCGAACTCGCTGAGCTGGATCGCCGGCGGCCTGGCTGCCGGCCTGCTGCTGCGTGCGGTGCTCGGTTTCTACCTTCCGCAGCAGGCCTACGCGCTGCCGGACCCACTGCGCCTGGATGCGCTGGCGCCCGGCGGCCTGCTGCGGTTGCCGGGCGGCAGCACGGTGCCGGTTCGTGCCGTCTGCGTGCTGGCCATCGGGCTGCTGGTCGGCCTGCTCGCCGAGGCGCTGCTGATCCGATCGCGGTTCGGCGCGTCGGTGCGGGCGGTGGCCGACGACCCGGTCGGCGCGGCGCTGTGCGGCGTGTCGGCCCGCCGGGTGGTGTTCGGGGCGTTCCTGCTGGCCGGCCTGCTGGCCGGCCTGGCCGGCCTGTTGACGGCACCGGGGCGGGCGCTCTCGGTCGACGACGGGGTCGTCCTGGGACTGGCCGCGGCGGCCGCCGCCGTGCTCGGGGGCATCGGCTCGTTGCGCGGGGCGGTGGCCGGCGGGCTGGTGGTGGGCACCGTCCAGGCGCTGGCCGCTTACGCCTTCGGCTCCGGGTTCTACGAGCTGGCGCCGCTGGTGCTGCTGGTGGCGGTGCTGGCGCTGCGACCGTCCGCGACAGCCCTCAGGTGAGCGCCGTCGGGCTCGCCCAGTCGCTCTGGCTGCTGGTCGCGGCACTCGGCCTGGCGCTGGCGGTGTCCTACGCGGGCCTCCCGATGCTCGGGCAGAGCGCCTTCCTGGCGGTGGGTGGCTACGGGGTGCTGCTGCTCGGCCCGGGTGGTGCCGGGCTCCCGCTCGGCGTGGCCGCCGGGCTCGCGGTGTCGCTGGCCGCCGCCGGCGGCTACCTGACCGCGCTGGCAACGGCCCGGCTGGACGGCGGCTACCTGGCGCTGGCGACCTGGACGCTGGCCTGGCTAGCCCAGCGGACCCTGATCGCCTTTCCGGATCTGTTCGGCGGCACCGAGGGGATCACCCGAGCGGCGCCGGCCCGGCTGGTGTCGCGCACCCTGGGAGTTCAGCTCACGCTCACCGACCGGATCAACCTGTGCCTGGCCGCCGGCAGCTGCCTGCTGATCCTGGCGGCGCTGTACCGGCTCGGCCGCGGCCCGGCCGGCCTCGACCTGGCCGGCCTGCGCGAGTCGCCCGGGCTGACCGCCTCGCTGGGCGTTGCGGTGGCGGCCCGCCGCCGTGCGGTGCTCACCACCACCGCCGCGCTCGGCGGGCTGGCCGGCGCCGGATCAGCCGTGTTGCTCGGGGTGATCTCACCCGTCGACGTCAGCCCGCTGCTGTCACTGGAACTGCTGCTCGCGGTGCTGCTCGGCGGAACCGCGCGGTGGTGGGGACCGGTGCTGGGCATCGCGGTGCTCGCGGCGCTGCCGGGTGGCGCGCTGGCCCCGACCGAGCTGGGCGGGGCGCCGGCCCGGGCGGTCCTGACCGCGCTGTTGCTGCTCGCCGCGGTGGCGGCGCGGACCGTGCTCCAGCGGCGTCCGCGCCACGACCTGGCGCCGCTGCCGGGGCGCCCTTCGGAGCTGCCACCGCCGCGGCCGGCCCGCCGGGGCGCGGAGCTGGAACTGTCCCACGCGAGCGTGCGTTATGCCGGGGTGACCGCGCTGGACGGCGTCAGCCTGACGCTGCGCGGCGGCCAGGTGCACGCGCTGATCGGCCCGAACGGCAGCGGCAAGTCGACGCTGCTCGACGTGCTGGCCGGCGACCTCGACGCCGGTACGGTCCGGCTCGACGGGGCGCCGCATCGTGCCCGTTCGGTGCCTGACCGGGTGCGGGCCGGCGTGGTGCGCACTCCACAGCAGGCCACGGTGCTTACCGGCCTCAGTCCCGCGCGGCAGGTCGCGCTGGGAGCGCGCGGTGGCGCCGGCTGGCCCCAGGCGGTGCTGCGCCAGCTGTTCGGCACCCCACGGTCGCGGCAGCAGGCGGCCGAGCTGCACGCCGCGGTCGCCGACACGCTGGACGTGTCCGGCCTGAGCAAGCTCGCCGATCTCGATCCGGTCCGGCTGACCGCCGGCGAGCGCCAGCTGCTGCAGGTGGCCCGGGCGGTGGCCACCGGAGCGCGGGTGCTGCTGTTCGACGAGCCGGCTGCCGGGATGACGGCGGCCGAGCGCGGCCAGCTTCAGGCAGTGCTGCGCCGGCTGGCTGACGGCGGGGCGGCAGTCCTGATCGTCGAGCACGACCTGCGGCTGGTCGCGGCGGTGGCCGATCGGATCACCGTGCTGGACGCCGGGCGGGTGTTGGCCACCGGCGATGCCGCCTCAGTGCGCGCGGACCCGGCGGTGCGCCACGCCCTGCTCGGCGTCCGGTGAGCAGTCAGGATCTGCGCCACAGCACGACGCCGGAGCCGAGCAATGCCAGCGCGCCCAGGACGACCAGCAGGTTCGGCACCGGCCGCGGCGTCAGCCGCGCCGGCGGCGCCACGGGCGGGCGGGCGGCTGCCAGCAGGTAGCGGAACGTCGTGCGGCCCCGGGTTTCCAGCTGCGATCCGAGGTACGGGCTGTAGGCCGAGGCCCGCGATCCGGTCGCCGCGGCCTGCACCAGCAGGTCGAGCGCGGCCCGGCGCTCGGCGATCGGCGGATCGGTGCCGGCCCAGGCCGACCAGGAGGGCGCCCCGCGGGGCGGGATGAGACTGCGCGGGTCCAGTGCCGGCACCGCGGTCAGCTCCAGGGTCACCGTGCCGGGCTGCCGTACCTGGAGGCTGAACCGGGAGCTGCCCTGCAGCAGCGAGTCCAGCCGGACGGCACTACCGGGGGCCGACGGCTGGCCGGTGGCGCGCACGCTCAGGCTGCCACGCAACCGCAGCGGCATCAGCTGCTCGGCCTGCCTGCTGCCGGCGCCGGTGACCTGCAGCTGCGGCGGGATGCCGGTCCGGGTGGTCGGCAACCTCGCGGCGGCAGTGCCGTCCGGGGCCGCGGCGCGCAGCCGGTCCAGCGCGGTGGCCAGCTGCCGGGCGGTTGCGTCCGCTCCGGTCGGCAGCGTGGCCGGCTGGCGGCTGGTGTTGTCCAGGGTGAGCGTCAGGGTGCCGGCGCCGGGAACCTGCCGGTCCGGTCCGAGCACGGTTGGCTGGCCACCGGCGGTGGTGAAGGTCAGGCCGACCCGTATCGGCAGGTGTGCCGATTCCAGTTCCGGGTCCAGCTCGATGCGGGCCGCGAGCTGCTGGCTGCCGGTGGAGAAGCCCTGCCAGACGATGTCGCCCAGGCTGAGCACCGGAACGTCCCCGCCGACGGACAGCGCGGCCCGCGCCGGGCCGGACTCGCGCACGAAGTAGTCGCCGGTACCGGTGATCCGGATCCGTTGCTCGTCGGTGACCCGGCGAACCCGCCCGTCGCCGGACACCTCGACCTGGACGAGCTCGTCGTTGCTGAGCGGTCCCGGCGCCAGGTAGCCGGGCAGCTGGTCCCGGGACGCGCCGAGCGCCTGGAACAGCTCGCCGCCGCCTAGCTGGTCGGCCTGCGGCGCCGGCAACTCGATGGTGTCGGCGTAGCAGGGCGCGGCCAGCGCGAGCAGCGTGGCAACGGCCGCGGCCAGCACGCCCGCGCGCCGGCCACGGGCGCGGCTACTGCCGGACGGTGTAGGACAGGACCAGGTAGCCACGGCACAACGGCTTGACCTTGATGTTCACTTCCTGCGGGCCTTCGAATTCGGCCTCCGCCTCGAAGCCCGGCTCCTCATCCGATCCGGTACTGCTATACCCGGCACCGACGATCTCGCTGGCAGCGCTGTCGCGGACGGCCACCAGGTCAGCGGCTTCACCGGGCAGCACGCCGCGGACCTCGCGGGTCTGGCCCTGGTTGACGACCTCGGTGGGCTGCCAGCCGGCGACGGTGGGAAGGCCCGCCGGCAGCTGGCGGGCCAGTTCCGGATGCGGTGCCGTCTGCTGGCCGCAGGCCGCCCCGGTGGCCTCACCGGAGGGGGCGTCGGTGCCGCTGGCCACCGGTGAGCTGGTCGTGCCGCGCACCTGCGAGGCCTCGGACTCCGGGTCCGCCGCGCTGTCGCAGCCGGCCAGCGCCAGGCCCAGGACCGCCGCGACCACCACCGAGCTCAGCCTCATCAATCCCCCGTCCGGCGCCGGCCAGCCTGGTTGCCAACGTACACACCGCGAGAGCACGGTAGGAGAAGTCCCGGTCCGAAGGAGGTGTGCGGCAGCCATGCGCAGACTCGGCGTCGTCGTGCTGCTCTGCGCGCTGCTGTCAGGGACCGGCTGCCAGCCGGACTCCTCGCCGAGGCCGCCCGGGACCGGGCCACTGATCGTGGTGTCGGCGCCGCTCGCTTCCCAACCGTGGATCGGGCGGTCGGTGGTGCGGGGCGCTCAGCTGGCCATCGCCCAGCTGGCCATCGCCCAGCTGGCCTCCGGTCAGGCCGCAGCCTCCGGCCAGCAGGCTGCCGGGCCGGTGCCGCCGCCTCGGCTGGAGATCCTGGACAACAACGCCTCGCCCAGCACCGCGGTCGCCAACGCCAGGAGCGCGGTCAGCAAGCACGCCGCGGCGCTGATCACCGACGGCACCGGGGCGCTGGCGGTCTCGCGGGTCACCGACGCCGCGTCCCTTCCGGTCTTCGTGGTGTTCCACGGCGGTGGATCGTTCGTCGACCCGCAGGCGCACCCGACGATATTCCGGCTGGCGCCGGCCAACAGGTTCATGAGCCGGCGGCTGGCCGACTACCTGGCCGCTCGCCGGGCCTCGTCGATCGCGCTGATCAGCGACGACTCCTCCTACGGGCGCGACGGTGCGCGGCAACTCGGTGCGGACCTGGCGCGCAACGATCTCGAGGTGGTGAAACGGATCGTGCTGCCGGCCGCCGCCGGGGACGTCAGCGCCCAGGTGCTGTCAGCGCGCCGCGCCGGCGCCCGGGCACTGGTGCTGTGGGCCGGAGCGCCCGACATCGCCCAGGTGATCAGGGCGGCCCGGTCGGCCGGCTGGAGGGTGCCGGTCTTCCTGAGCCCGACCGGTGAAGATCCGCTGGTGCGCCAGCAGCTTGCCGACCATCCCGGCTGGCTCGACGGCGCGACCTTCGTGTCCTTCCGGATCACCAGTGAGCAGGGCCCGGCACCCTTCGAGCGCTTCCGGGCCGCCTACCAGCAGCGTTACGGCGTTGACCGGGTCGGCGTCTCGGCGGCCGGCCGGCCGGTGCTGCAGCCGCCGGACTGGGCGATGTTCTCCTATGACTCGGTGCTGCTGGTCTCGGCCGCGCTGACGATCACGGCAGGTGCCACCGGAGCGCCGTTGCTGGCCGCCGTCGAAGGTGCGTCGGTGACCGGCGCCAACGGTGACCAGCGCGGTTTCGGTCCCGACGACCGGGAGGGTGTCAGCTCGAGCGACATGTACTTCGGCCGGTTCTCCGCCATGCGGTTCGCCGCGGTGACCGACGACGCGCTCTCCACCCAGTTGCCCGAGGTGGCCCAGTGACCGGCGTCAGGCCTGCACCTGCCAGCGGGTCGTGCAGGCATCGACGGCCGTCAGCTGCAGCACCCCCGGGCTGCCGCTGCGGGTGAACGGCAGCCGGCTCTGACTGGTACCCACGATCCCGCGACCCACCGTGTAGCCGGCCGCCTGCAGCGCCTCGGTGATCGCGATCAGGCTCTGCCGCACGGTTCCCGGAGCGGTGAAGGTCACCAGGGTGAATCCGGTGGCCAGCTGCTGGACCGCGCCGAGCCGGGCGCCGGGGGGCATCGGCAGGTTCGCGGGGATGCCCGCCGGCCAGCGGAAGCCGGGCCCGGCCACCGCCGAGCAACTAGCGCCGGCGGCCGGCCGGTCCGGCTGGCCGGTGCAGCCCACGGCGAGACCGGCACACCCCACGCTGAGCAGGGCAACCGCCGCGCCGCCGAGCCGGAGCCTCACAGTCGGATGGTAACCGCCGGCCCCGGCGAGCGGTTCAACCCGGCCGGCCCCGATGGTCAGGCCGGGGGCGGTGAGTCGACCAGGTTGTCGAGCAGCCGGCGCAGCGACAGGGTGAGATCAGCACGCTCGGCGGGGGTCAGGCCCGACACCGTCTCGGCCGCGAGCTTCCGCCAGGCCGAGCGCACCCGGGGCATCAGGGCGCGGCCGAGGTCGGTCAGCCCCACGACGATCATCCTTGCGTCGCTGGGGGATTGGGCCCGGCTGACCAGGCCGGCGGCTTCGAGCTTGCGCACCGCGAGGGTGACGGTCGGTGGCTCGTAGGACGTTGCCGCCGCCAGCTGCGACTGGGTTCTGGGGCCGGTGCGGTCCAGTTCCAGCAGGATCTGCTCCTGCCCCATGTTCAACCCCAGCTCGCCCAGCAGTTGGGTGGCACGGGCCCGGTGGCGCATCCCGACGGCCTTGACCAGCTCGTTCACCTCGAGAGCTTCCTGGTGCCGCACGGATCTCCTCATACCTGACACAGGGTGTGAGAGTGGATTAGCTAGTCGCCTATTGATTAGTCACCGTATAGCGTTATTGCACGGAGTTCTAGATGACGGCACGTCGCCATACCCTGGTGCGGAGAAGGCCTTGCGGACAAGGGATAGCGGAGGCGCCGCTCAGGGCAGTCGGCTCAGGGCAGTCGCCGGTTCCCCAGCGGCCCGGAGCTGAGCAGCTTGCGCAGCTGGTCGAGCCCGGATCGGGTTCGCAACACCGGGCTGGGGGCGCTGCGGCGGTCCGCCATCGCCTGGATGGTCTCCTTCAACGCCTCGCGCGAGTCGATCGCCGGCGCCCACTCCAGCTCGGCCCGGGCACGGCTGGTGTCGAGCAGCGGAACCGAGAAGGCAAGGTCGATCCAGCCCGGATCCAGGGCCTGCAACCGCGCGTGCCAGCCGGCGCCGGCCAGCAGGCTCAGCACTTTGGCCGGCACCTGCACCGGCCGGGCGCCCAGCGCCGCGGCGATGTCGTCCCGGGTCACCGGCGGCTCGGCGGCGAAATTGAAGGCGCCCGCCGCCCGCCGCTCGATCACCCGGACGATGCCGTCGGCCAGGTCGTCGGAGTGCACCACCGGAATGCTGAGCTTGCGATCCAACGGCAGCAGCGGCAGCAGCGTGATGATCCTGGCCGGCACGAAACCGGGCAGGCCGTAGCGCAGCAACGCGCTGGCGGCATCCGGCTGCACCACGAAGCCGGGGCGCAACCGGCTCAACAGCATCGTCGGCCTGCCTGCCTGGCGCTGGTAGGTGTCCAGCAACCGCTCAGCCTCTGCCTTGTGCTGGCTGTAGGCCAGGTTGGGGATGCCCTCGCGGGCGGCCGACTCGTCGACCCGCTGATGCGGAGCCGGCGAGTAGGCGCCCACCGAGGACATGTGGATCAGGTGCTGGACGCCGGCCGTCCGGGCCGCCCGCAGAACGGCCGCCGTTCCGCCGACACCCAGCCGGCGCAGGTACTCGACGTTGTGCGAGGGCTGAAAACCCCAGGCCAGGTGCACGACGGTGTCTACGCCGGCGAAGGCGGTGGCGAGCTTCGTGGCCGCGTCCGGGTCGGCGAGGTCGAGGCTGTGCCAGGACACATCGCTGTACGGCGCGCCGCTGTCCGGGATCCGGCGGGCGATGCCCACCACCTGATGCCCGCCGGCGGCGGCGCTGAGCCGCCGGAGCAACGCCGTGCCGATATTGCCGCTGGCCCCCGTGATAGCGATACGCATGAATTCAGTGTGCCTGCGCCCGGCTAGGGGTCAGCAGGGGCGGGGTCAGCAGGGGTGGGTCAGCTCGGCGGGGGTAAGCGGGGGTCGGGTCAGCGGGGGCCGGTCAGCGGGGGCCCGACCGGCGTGGCGGGGTAGTCCAGGACGCCGGTCTCGACCACGTCCAGGGCGATCTCGCGCAGCTTGCGGTGGCTGTGCTGGCTGGCGATCCGGAGCAGGTCGAAAGCCTGCTGCCTGGTGATCTTGTGGGTGGCCATCAGCACGCCGATGGCGGTGCCGATGTCACGGTTGGTGGTCAGCGCGTGCTCCAGGTTGCTCACCTGCGCGGTCAGCCGGGCCGTCCGCAGCGCGATCGCGGCGTGGGTGGCGAACAGGCCGCCCAGCAGTTCGGCCGAGTAGTCGAAGGCATCGCGCCGGCGGGAGTAGAAGTTCAGCGCCGCGACGCTGTCATCGACATCGAGGAACAGCCGGAACGCCAGCATGCTGAGCACGCCATCCTGCTGGGCGGCCCGGCGGCCGAACTCGGGCCATCGCTGGTCGTGCGCAAGGTTGCCGGTGCGGTAGGCCACCTGCGAGACCAGGGCGTCGATGCAGGGCCCGGACTTCAGCTCGTACTGGATCGCATCGACCCGGTTCACCAGCTGCGCGCTCGGCGCTCGGGTGGTGAACCTGCCGCCGGTGAGGGTGGTGATGCCCGCGGCATGCGCACCGCCGATCATGGCGATGCCGTGCTGCACGATCGAGACCAGGCTGGATTCCTCGTCCCGGCCGGCGAGTGCGCGCGCGATGGTGGTGAAGGTGGCCAGCAGTTCGAGCTGGGTGAAGCCGGAATCGGAAGCTGGAAGTTCTGACATCATCACCCGCCTGCACTGGGTCGCGGCTCGGGCGATATCACGGGGGTCACGACAGGGGTCAGCCGGCGCACCGCTTCCCCTACTTGACGGTAGCGCACAAACGCCGACCACATAAGGGGGCAGGTCGGACCTCAGCGTCGCCGGTTCTCCAGCCGCTGGAACATCTTCTCCCGGCGTCGCTCGGTGGCAGCCGAACGCTGCCCGGCGGCCCGGTCCTGCCGGACGGCGGCGCCGGTACCGGCCGGGTAACCGGCCTTGACCAGCCGGTGCTCGGCCGTCTCGGTCAGGAACCCCAGCGAGTACAGCAGGCTCATCAGCACGCCGCCCAGCGCGCTCAGCGCCCGGATCCAGAACGGGCCGGGCACGAAGACCAGCAGCACCGCGATCAGCGGTGAGATGACCAGCAGCGAGCGCATCACCTGGCGGACCACCCAGGTCCGGCAGGTGGTGTCGTGCAGTACCCAAGTGGACAGTTCCGGAGGAAGCGCGCCACCGAGGCTGTAGCGCAGCCATTGCCAGGGGCTAGGTCGCCGGCGCGGCGGACTGGCGTCCATGTCGTCCACGATATCGCCAGCCGGGAAGGGTTGGCGGCGGGCGAAGAACAGGTAGGGTCAGAAGAGTCCGTTCCCGTCCAGACGGCGGTCCGTCCGCTGCAGGAATGTCTCGCGCCTGGCATCGGCGCAGTCAGGTGCGCTCATGCCCATCGCCTCACTCGCTTCTCCCGGCCGCACACCGGCGCGGGAACTTCGTTGACGGCCACCGCGCAGACCACCCGCGGCAGCGACTTCGCAGCTCTGTGCCGGCAGGTACGGGCGGCGAACCTGCTGCAGCGGCGCGGACGCCACTACGCGCTCCGGATCTCGGTCACGGTGCTGGCCTTCGCCCTCGTGTCGGCGGCTTTCGTGCTGGCCGGCGACACCTGGTACCAGCTGGGCATCGCCGCGGTGCTGGGCCTGGTGTCCACCCAGCTGGCCTTCATAGGTCACGACGGCGGCCACCAACAGGTGTGCAGGTCCAAGCGGGCCAACGACCTGATCGGCATCGTGATCGGTGACCTGCTGGTCGGGCTGAGCTTCGGCTGGTGGCTGGACAAGCACAACCGGCACCACGCCAACCCCAACCACGAGGAGCACGACCCGGACATCGGCGAGTCGGTCCTCGCCTTCACCACCGCGCACATCGCGGCCCGGACCGGTGGGCTGTACCGGCTGATCGCCCGCTACCAGGCCTGGCTGTTCTTCCCGATGCTCTGCTTCGAGGGGCTGCAACTGCACGTGGCCAGCGTCCGGTCACTGATCCAGGGCAAGCAGCGCCGCTACCGCCGCATCGAGTGGCTGCTGCTGTCGGCGCACCTGCTGGGTTACCTGGCGGCGCTGTTCCTGGTGCTGTCGCCGGTCAAGGCGCTGGCGTTCCTGGCGGTGCACCAGGCGGTCTTCGGCATCTACATGGGCAGCGCGTTCGCGCCCAACCACAAGGGCATGATGGTGATCGGCCCCGGGGAGGAGCTGGACTTCCTGCGCCGCCAGGTGCTGACCTCGCGCAACGTCCGCGGTGGCTGGTTCACCGACCTGTTGCTGGGCGGGCTGAACTACCAGATCGAGCACCACCTGTTTCCGAACATGCCTCGGCCGAACCTGCGCCGGGCACAGCGGCTGGTGTTCGACTACTGCCACGAGCACCACATCTCCTACACCCAGACCAGCCTGCTCGGGTCTTACAAGGCCGCCCTGAGCTACCTGCACCAGCTGGGCTCGCCGCTGCGCCGGACCAGCCGGACCTGACCGGCCGGGCGCGCCTCAACCGGCCGGCCGGCAGCCGTCCACGTACAATTCGCAGCCAGATGGCCCGGGCTGCAAACAGCGCACGCCCGTCCGACCTGGCATGGGGGGAACCCTGATGGTCCTGATAGGCCTGCTCCTGATAGCTGCCGCGGTGGCAGCGGCGATCATCCTGATCGTGCAGAACGACGGCACGATCGCGGTGCATGTCTTCGACTCCGACTACAACATGGCTGCCTACTGGCTCGCGGTCGCCGGCCTGGCGATCATGGCGGTGCTCGCGCTCGGCCTGTGGGCGATTCGGGTGGGCACCGCGCACCGGATGCGGCGGCGACGCGAGCGCCGTGAGCTGGTCCAGGAGAATCGCCGGCTCAGCGAGCGTGCGGCCAGCCTGGACGCGTCGGGCGCGGACCCCGCGGTCACCTCCGGCCGGTCACGAGCGGGGTCGACCGCCGGTGGCGCGACGGCCGCCGACCCGAGCACCCGGACCGAGGGCGCCCACGCCGAGCCGATCCGCTCGCGAGTCGACGAGCCCGGCGGGCGGCCGACCACCGAGGGCTGAAACCGGCCCCCTTCCGACACGCCGAAACAGCTGCTAGCAGACCAATTCCGCCAATGAGTTGAGATCTGTGTTATGTAGCTGTACGGTACATGTTAAGTGGCTAACCGTAGTCACTTGATTACGGGCGAGGATCGCCATGGTGAAGGGGGCCACGGAATGGCCGTCTGCAGTGAACGGGCGAGCTTGCAAGCTGCCAGAGCCGGCATCATCGGCCTGGCCAGCATCGGCCTGTCGCTGACGGCCTCGACGTTCATCAGCCCGTCCTCGCTGCAGGCGAGCCCGGGAGCGGTACGGCATGCCTCCTTTGGTCCTCAGCCCGCTGGTCCTCAGCCCGCTGGTCATCGGCCCGCTGGTCAGCTGTGAGCTGGGGCTGAACATGAGCCGCTCACCCCGAGGTGGGGCCGCCAGGTGGACGCTGACACTCAGCGCCATCCTGGCTGCCGTGGCCGCGGGACTGTCCTGGCACGCCAACTCCCCGCCGATCCTGGTGCTGAACGAGGTGCCGACCGCGGCGCTGGCGCCGGCACTCGTCGCGCTGTTCCTGCTCGCCGAGCAGTTCCTGCTGACCGTGGAATTCCAGCGGCAGGCTCACCACCTGACGCTGGCGGGAGTTCCGCTGGTGCTGGGCGCGCTGCTGGTGTCACCGCAGACGTTCGTCATCGCCCGGCTCGCCGCGGCCATGATCGCGTTCCTGCTGCAACGGATCAACTTCGACAAAATCCTGTACAACGGGGCTGCCTACGCGTGTGAGGCGGCCCTGGACGCCACAATCGTCCACCTCTGGCTGCAGCCGCGACACGACATCGACCTGTGGACGATGATCGTCGTCCTGACCATCATCGCTGGGGTCGATCAGTTGATGAGCCTGCTGGTGCTGACCCTGATCCGGCTGCACAACGGCCCGCTCAGCGGTCGTGAGATCGCCGACGTGCTGGTCTCGGCCGCAGCGCTCAGCGCGGTGGCCAGTGCCTTCGCGGTAATCGTGCTGTTGCTGCTGCGTAACGGCGCGCTGGGCGCCGGGCTGGTGGTATTGGTCATCGCAGTCGGGGCCGGGGCCTACCGCGGCCATGCCTCGACCCGCAGGCGGCATCAGGCACTGACCCTGGTACATGAGTTCGTCTCCGACGGCGTCGGCGCCGAGTCGCTGGAAGTCCTCGCCGCCCAGCTGCTGTCGCGGATCCGCCAACTGTTGCGCGCCGCCACCGTCGAAGTGATGATCGTCGACGACCATGTCGCCAACCTGACCGCCGCCCGCCCCGACATCGAGCCGACCCCGGCGCTGACCCTGACCATCGGCGAGGACGAGGTTCTCGTGGTGGGCCGGCGGACGGTCGACTACTCCGACTGGATCGCGGTGCGCGCCCTCGTCCAGGAGGAGCCGACGCTGGCGGCCCGGACCACCAAGGACCGCGGCCTGCGGCGCTGGCTGCTCGAGCGCGGGGTACGCGACGCGGTCGTGGTCGCGCTGCCGCTGTCCAGCGGGTCGGCCGGAACCCTGACCGTGATGGACCGCCTGGGCGACACCGCCACCTTCGTCGAGGACGACCTGACCCTGCTGCAGACCCTGACCGGGCACCTCGCGGTCGCCATCCGCAGCACCCGGCTGGTCGAGAAGCTCGGCTACGACGCCACCCACGACTCGCTCACCGGGCTGTCCAACCGGGCCCACCTCAGCGAGCAGATCAACCACGTGCTGGCCACCGGCACCGGTGCCACAGCGGTGCTGCTGCTGGACCTCGACCGGTTCAAGGAAGTCAACGACATCCTCGGCCACGACGTCGGCGACCGGCTGCTGAAGGTGGTGGCCGACCGGCTGCGCGGCTGCCTGCCGGCCAATGCCACCGTCGCCCGGCTGGGCGGCGACGAGTTCGCGGTTCTGCTGCCGGGGGTGGACGACGCCGCCCAGCTCGCCGAGCTGGTGGCCGACACGCTGGCCGAGCCGGTGCAGTTCGAGGAGGCGATGCTGACTCCGGAGAGCAGTGTCGGGGTGGCCGTCACCACCGGCCTGTCGGCCCAGCCGGACCTGCTGCGCCAGGCCGACACCGCGATGTACGAGGCCAAGGCCAATGACCGCCGGGTCGCGGTCTACGGGCCGGAGATGGACCGGGGCCGGATCGAGCGGCTGGCCCTGGTCGCCGACCTGCGGATGGCACTGAGCGACCACCCCGAGCAGATGCTGCTGCACTACCAGCCCAAGATCGACCTGCAGACCGGCCTCGTGACCGGCGTGGAGGCACTCGTGCGGTGGGCGCACCCGACCCTGGGCGTGCTCGGGCCGGACCGCTTCATCCCGCTGGCCGAATCCACCGGCCTGATCGAGGGGCTCACCCCGCTGGTGCTCGAGGCGGGGCTGGCCGAGTGCCGCAGCTGGACGACCGACGGCTACCCGATCAGCGTCGCGGTGAACCTGTCGGCCCGCAACATCAGCGACCCGCAGCTGCCGCACCGGGTGGCCAAGGCGATCGCCCGGATCGGGCTGCCCGCCGACCGGGTGATCCTGGAGATCACCGAGAGCAGCGTGATGGGCGACCCGGCGCAGACGCTGCCGGTGCTGCACCAGCTGCGCGACCTGGGCGTCTGCCTGTCGCTGGACGACTTCGGCACCGGCTACTCCAGCCTGTCCTACCTGCAGCGGCTGCCGGTCGGCGAGGTCAAGATCGACCGGTCCTTCGTCCAGGGCCTGTCCGGGGAGAACCGGGCCAGTACCCGCGCGCTGATCAAGACCATCATCGGCCTGGGCGCGGACCTGAACCTGCGGATCGTGGCCGAGGGCGTCGAGGACCTGGCGACGCTGGACGAGCTGCGCGGGCTGGGTTGCCAGGTCGCGCAGGGCTACTACATCAGCCGGCCGATGGCCGGTGCGGACCTGCGCGGCTGGCTGGCCCGCACGAGCGAAACCGCCCCCCGGCTGCGGCTGCTCAGCGTCGGCAGCTGAGCTGGTCTCGAAGCTCTTCGCGCGAGCGCTAATCGCCGGCTGAGGTCCGCTCCTCGGCGCTGCGCGCCTGCGATGCTCCCTCAGGTCCCCGGCAAGCGGGCAGCGCTGTAATACCCTCGCGCTTGTCCCAGCAACCGCCGACTGGAGCGGACGGTCTCGCAGTGAAGCCTCAGCGCCCGCAGCTCGGGCCGGCCTGGCCGATGCCTGAGGCCAGGACCGCGGCTGCGCCTGAGGAGGCCGGGAGGCCGGCGGCGCCGGCTGTCGAGGTGATCGACGCGCCCCCCGCCCGGGTACGCCGGCCGCTGGATCTGGTGCGGCTCACCGGCCTGGTGCTGGCCGGCCTGCTGCTGACCGGCCTGACCCTGATCGCCAGCGACACCGGCCGCGGGGTCAACGACGACCTGGAACGGCTGCTGGCCGAGGTGCCGCCGCTGCTGGTCCGGACGCTGCGGACGCTGGCCGCCTTCGGTGCGCTGGCCGTGCCGCTGGCGTTCATGGTGCGCGAGATCGTGCGCTCCCAGACCCGGCGGCTGATCGAGGCGCTGGTCACCGGCATGATCGCGATCGCGGTGGTCGAGGTGCTGGACCGGCTGATCGACGCGTTCGCTTCCGAGGCGCTGTACACGGCGCTGATCCGGCCCGGCGCCGCCGCCACGGTGCGGCCACTGGACACCTACCTGGCCGCGCTGCTGGCCTTCGTCGCCGTCGTCGGAGTGGCCCAGGACCCGCGCTGGCGGGCGCTGCTGGTGGCGGTCACCGGCCTGTACGTGGTGTCGGTGTTCACCGCCACCAAGGTGTCGCTGCTGTCGCTGATGCTCAGCCTGGTGATCGGGTCGATCGTCGGCATCGCGGTGCGCTACCTGGCCGGCAGCATCAACAAGCGGCCGGACGGCCGGCAGATCGCCGCCGCGCTGGCTGAGCGGGGCATCGTGCTGCGCAGGCTGGAGCGCACCGAGCCGGCCGATGAGGAGCATCGCAGCTACCTGGGCACCGACTGCGAGGGCCGGCAGCTGCGGGTGCACGTGTTGGACCGGGACCTGATCGCCTCCGGGGCGGTCTACAACGCCTACCGGCTGATCCGGATCCGCACCGAGATCGCTCCGTCCCCGGCGCTGTCGCTGGAACGGGCGGCCGAGCACCGGTCGCTGCTGGCGATGGCGGCGGCGGCCACCGGGGTCGCGATGCCCAGGCTGCTGGCCGGGGTGCGGTGCGGCCCGGACGCGATCGCGCTGGTCTATGACCGGGTCACCGGCAGCCCGCTGGCCGAACCGACCGACCGCCAGTTGGACGAGCTGTGGGCCGGCGTGCTGAAGCTGCACCGCAGCCGGATCACCCATCGCGGGCTGCGGGCCGCCAACCTGCTGGTGGAACCGAGCGGTGCGGTGCTGCTGCCCATCCCACAGGACGGCACCGCCTTCGCCACCGACCTGCGGATCAACCTGGACCGGGTGGAGTTGCTGATCAGCATCGTCGACCTGGTGGGCGTGCAGCGGGCGGTGCGCAGCGCCCGCGGCGTGCTCACCGACGACGAGCTGGCCGCCACCGCCGCGGTGCTGCAGCCGATCGCGCTGAGCCGGCGGACCCGGGAGGCGATCCGCGACGACCCCGGCCTGATCGAGGCGGTCCGGGAGGAGATCGAGGGCCAGACCCACCAGCCGCCTGCGGAGCTGGCCAAGGTCGAGCGGGTCAGGCCGCGCACCATCATCTCGGTGGTCGCGGTGCTGGTGGCCGGCTACCTGATCGTCGGCCAGCTCGGCTCGGTCGACCTGGTCACGGTGCTGGCCGGTGCCCGGTGGGAGTGGCTGCCGCTGGTGCTGGCCGCCTCGGCGGGCACCTACCTGGCCGCGGCGCTGGCGCTGACCGGGTACGTGGGAGAGAAGCTGTCCTTCGTCCGGACCGTGCTGGTGCAGCTGGCGGCCTCGTTCGCCGGCTTCGTGACCCCGCCGGCGGTGGGCGGGCTGGCCGTCAACATCCGCTACCTGCGCAAGGCCGGCCTGCGGACCGCCGGGGCCGCGACCAGCGTCGGGATGGCCCAGGTGGTCAACGGCGCGTCCCACGTGGTGCTGCTGATCGCCTTCGCCGCGGCCGGCGGCGTCTCCACCCGGCACAGCGTGCCGATTCCGGGTTGGGCGTTCTTCGCGCTGGGGGTGCTGGGGGTGCTGGTCTCGGTGATGCTGGCGGTCCCGGCGCCGCGGCGCTGGCTGCTGGCCCGGCTGCTGCCGCCGCTGCAGGAGGCGCTGCCCAGGCTGCTCAACCTGCTGACCAGCCCGGCCAAGCTCGCCGAGGGGGTGCTGGGCGCGCTGCTGCTCAACGGCTGCTACATCGCGGCGCTGTGGTTCTCGGTGCGCGCCTTCGACGGCGGTGCCAGCCTGGTGCAGGTGGCGGTGGTGTACCTGGCCGGCGCCGCGATCGGGTCCGCCGCGCCGACCCCCGGCGGCCTGGGGGCGGTGGAGGTGGCGCTGTCGACGGGGCTGGCCGCGGCCGGCATGGCCAGCGCCGCGGCGATCAGCGCCGTGCTGCTGTTCCGGCTGGCCACCTTCTGGTTGCCGGTACCGGCCGGGTGGCTCGCCATGAGCTGGCTACAACGCCGGGAGGCTTTGTAGACGCTATCTTCTACTCGCCGCAACCAGCGACGAGAGCTGAGGTGTGCACGCCGTGAGCACTTCCGTCGCACCGCAGCCGGACCGGGTGATCGCGGCGGTCACCGACATCGCCGGGCAGCTGTCCGGCCGCGGCGCCGAGATCGAGCGGGCCGGCCGGCTGCCCGCCGACGTGGTAGCGGCGCTGCGCCAGGCGGGGGTGTTCCAGCTCTGGATGCCGCGCGAGCTCGGCGGCCTGGAGGCCGAGCCGGCGGCCGTGCTGCAGATCCTGGAAACCCTGGCGGCGGCGGACGGCTCGACCGGCTGGTGCGTGGCCACCGGCCTTGCCAGCAACAGCGTCGGCGGCTTCGTACCCGAGGACGGCGCCCGCCAGCTCTACCCGACCGGGCGGGAGCTGGCCGGTGGCGCGTTGATGCCCGGCGGCCGGGCGGTTGCGCAGCCGGACGGCTCGTACCTGGTGGAGGGCGAGTGGTCCTTCGGAAGCGGGGTGCAGCACTGCGACTGGGTGGTCGGCGGCGCGGTGGTGACCGGCGGTTCCGCCGGTGGCCCGCCGGCGGTCCGGGCGGTGGTGATGCCGGCCGCCGAGGTCGAGTTCCTGGACAACTGGGAGGTCCTCGGACTGCAGGGCACCGCCAGCGTGGACTACCGGGCGAGCGGCATCCGGGTGCCGGCCGAGCACAGCGTGGCCCTGGACCGGATCTCGCCGTGGCCGGCCGGGCCGATGTGGCGGATCCCGTTGATGTCGCTGATCTTTCCGGTGCTGGCGGCGGTGCCGCTGGGCCTGGCCCGTCGTGCCGTCAGCGAGCTGAGCACGCTGGCGATGACCAAGGTCCCGTTCCGGTCCGGCCGGCTGCTGGCCGACCGGGAGGTGCTGCAGGCCGACCTGGCCCGGGCTGCCGCGCTGACCGAGTCCGGTCACCACTACCTGCTGGCGAGCATGCAGGCGCTGTGGCAGGCCGGTACCGCCGGGGCGGCACCCACCGTCCGGCAGCGAGCCCAGGCCCGGCTGGCCGCGGTGCACGCGACGGCTGGTGCGGCCGAGGCGGTGCTGCTGTGCTACCGCGCTGCCGGGTCGACCGCGCTGCACCGCAGCGAACCGCTGCAGCGGTTGCTGCGCGATGTCAATACCGCCACCCAGCACTACGGGATCAGCGCGGTCGGCTACGAGATGGCCGGCCGGGCGCTGCTGGGAATGGAACCGGATCCGGGACTGTAGCCCGCCCTGGTGGCAAGGCGAAAGCCGCTACGCCATTCTTGCCACGGGGGAGACACGAAGGTTTAGCGGCTTCCGTGCGGTTACTCTACGTAACATCTGCCGGCTGTCAAGTCCGATTTCCCGACGAGCGCTCGGGACGCTGGCGAAGGCTGGTGAACAGGTCCGGAAGCGGCCGGCGGGCCGGCGTCCGGCCGGCTTCGATGAACCACTCGGCGCCGAAGACCCGGCGGTAGAGGGGGCCGGGCAGCCTCAGGAAGAAGGCCAGCGTCCGCGGCCCGCTGCCGCCGCCGGCCTGGCTGGCATGGGCGGCCATCGAGCGGCGCTTGGCAGCGGTGAAAGCCCGAACGTCGATGCGGTGCGTGATCGCGGCCCGGTCGCTGTAGCTGTGCCGGAGCCGGGCCGGGGCGAAGTCCGGCGGCAGCAGCCCGGTCCAGCGCACCAGCGACAGCGCCCGGATCAGCGCGGTGCGGTCCACGGTGGCCTCCAACACCAGCCGGGTGCCGGCCAGCTCGGCGGCCCGGTGCCCGACCCGGTGCACCTGCACGTGGTCGGGGTGGCCGTAGCCGCCGTTGCGGTCATAGACCGTCAGCGCGTCGGCCCGCTCGGCGCGCAGGATCTCGGCCAGCCGCTGGGCCGGTTCGTCCACCGGCAGCGACGCGAAGCCGTGGTGCTCGTTGCGCATTCCCGAATCCGGGTAGTCCAGCCTGACCACCTTG
>DASZEI010000186.1:0-2811 GCA_035940975.1 Jatrophihabitans sp.
CGGGTTTCTACGGCCAGCTGGGCGCCATCGCCCGAACCGTCCATGACGTGCGCGGCCAGCGGTTCGGCCCGGTCGCCGGCCCGGCGTACGACACCTGGAGCCAGGCGCTGATCGGCTACTTCAGCGACGCGGCCGCCGACCTGGCCGACGCCGGCCTGGATGCCGGGGACGCCCGCCTGCTGGCCGACGCGGCGGCCCGGCACCGGGGCGTGCTGGACGAGATCGGCACGCCCCGGTTGCTGCACGGCGACCTGTGGACCGTCAACGTGCTGCTCGACCCGGCCGCGCCGCAGCCCGCCATCACCGGCGTCGTCGACTCCGATCGCGGCTGGTGGGGTGACCCGCTGGCCGACTGGACGATCTATTGCGCGGGCCGCCGCCAGGGCGCCGAGCAGCAGGCGTTCTTCGACGGCTACGGCCGGCTGCCCGACACTGCCGGCGATCGGCTCCGGGCGCGTTTCTACCTGGCCCGGCACCTGCTCGCGATCCGGCTGGAGCGGTTCAGGCTGGAGGGACCCCAGCTGGCAGCGGACGGGTTGGCGGCGACCTACGACGACGTCCGCGAGCTGCTCGCCGACCTTGCCTGACGCTCCTGCCTGCCGAGTGAGATCGGTCGGGACCCGGGCGCGGTGCGGCTCGCCTGCCGCACAATGCGCGTCATGGAGTGCGTGTTCTGCGAGCTGTTGACGACCGGCCGGGTGCGTTGGGTGGCCCGGCAGCCCGACGTGGTCGCGTTCGCGCCGTTGCCGGCCGAGGAGTTCGCGCCCGGTCACACGCTGGTCGTGCCGCGCAGGCATGCCGTCGGAATCCATGACGCGGACGAGAGCGACGTCGTCGCGGTGGCCGCGCTGGTGCGGCGCGTCAGCCGGGCGATGCTCAGCGCGCTCGGTGCCACCGGCGTGGTGGTGCTGAATGCCAGCGGCCCGAACTCCGGGCAGACGGTCGCGCACCTGCACTTTCACGTCGTTCCTCGCTGGGACGACGACGAGGAGACACTGCCTTGGCTGCGGCAGTATTCGACCAGGAACCTGCCCGCACCGGCGCACCAGCTACTGGCCGCCGAACTCGGGGGGCACGGCCCCGATCCCGGCTGGGACGGCTAGCGCGGCAGCTACCCTAAATCGAACACCTGTGCGATTCTAGGGAGGTGGCCGATCAGCCGTCCATCCTGCACGCCGACCTGGACTCCTTCTATGCCTCGGTCGAGCAGCGCGACGATCCGCGGCTGCGCGGCCGTCCGGTGATCGTCGGGGTGGCGTGGTGCTGGCGGCGAGCTACGAGGCCAAGGCGTGCGGCGTCCGGACCGCGATGGGTGGCCGGCAGGCCCGGCAGCTGTGTCCCGAGGCGATCGTGGTGCCACCCCGGATGAGCGCGTACTCGGCCGCCAGCAAGGCGGTGTTCGAGGTGTTCCACGACACCACGCCGCTGGTCGAGCCGATGTCGATCGACGAGGCGTTCCTCGACGTCGGAGGGCTGCACAGGATCGCCGGTCCGCCGGCCGAGATCGCGGTCAACCTGCGGCGCGCGGTGCGAGAACGGGTCGGCCTGCCGATCACCGTCGGGGTGGCGCGCACCAAGTTCCTGGCCAAGGTCGCCAGCGGGGTGGCCAAGCCGGACGGCCTGCTGGTCGTGCCGGTCGACGGCGAGCTGGCCTTCCTGCATCCGCTGCCGGTGCAACGGCTCTGGGGCGTCGGCCGGGTCACCACCGAGAAGCTGCGCAACCGCGGCATCTTCACCGTCGCCGAGCTCGCCGAGGTGGACGAGCGGGCGCTGACGGCGATGCTCGGCGGGGCGTCCGGACGCCACCTGCACGCGCTGGCCCACAACCGGGATCCTCGGCCGGTCACCGTCGGCCGCCGGCGGCGCTCGATCGGGGCCCAGGCCGCGCTGGGCCGGCGCCGACCGACACCGGCCGAACTCGACGGCCGGCTGATCGTGCTGGTGGACCGGGTCTGCCGGCGGCTGCGCGCGGCCAACCGGGTGTGCCGGACGGTGGGGCTGCGGCTGCGCTTCGACGACTTCAGCCGGGGCACCCGCTCGCACACGTTGGCCACCGCCACCGACGACACCGCCGTGGTGCTGACCGCGCTGCGCCGGTTGCTGCGGGCCAACGCCGGGCTGATCCGCGAGCAGGGCGTCACCCTGATCGGCGTGACGCTGAGCAATCTCGACAACGCCGACGCCATCCAGCTGGAGTTGCCGTTCGAGCGGCGCAGCCTGCACGACCTGGACTCGGTGGTGGACCGGGTCAAGGACCGCTACGGCAGCTCGGCGATCACCCGTGGGGTGCTGCTCGGCGTCGACCAGGGACTGACCGTCCCGCTGCTGCCCGACTAATTCCTCTCGCAGCCGACCCCGTCGCCGTCCCGGTCCAAGTCGTAGGGATCGCTGCCGGTCACGTACACCGGTCCCCGCACGTAGCGCGGGCCGTTTCCGGACCCGCCGGCGCAGTCGATGTCGCCTGATCCGAGCGGGATGCAGGGGCTGTAGCCCGGCTCGCAGTCCTGAGCCGGAGGGGGTGCCTGAGTGGTCGATCGGGACGCTTGCGCCGAGCGAGAGGCAGCCGCGGACCGGGAGGCTTCGGCGGACCGGGACGCGGCGGCGGCTGCACTCGCAGCGGACCGGGATGCGGCGGCGGCGCTGGATGCGGCAGCCGCGGCGCTGGACGCGGCGGCGGACCTGGAGGCGGCAGATTGGGAGGCGGCAGATTGGGATGCGGCAGCAGCAGCGCTGGCTGCGGCCGCGCTGGAAGCGGCGGCAGCCGACTGCGAGGCTGAGGCTGAGGCAGCGGCCTCGCTCGCCGCGGCCATG
>DASZEI010000187.1:0-1988 GCA_035940975.1 Jatrophihabitans sp.
TGATGGTGCCACCGGTGTCGATCATGTCGTCGATGACGACGCACAGCCGGCCCTCGACCTGGCCGACCACCCGGTTCGCGACGACCTCGTTCGGCCGCAGCGGGTCGCGGGTCTTGTGGATGAACGCGATCGGGACGCCGCCGAGCCGGTCGGCCCACTGCTCGGCGGCGCGCACCCGCCCGGTGTCCGGCGAGACGACCGTGACGTCCTCACCGGCGTAGGTGTCGGCGACGTACTTGGCCAGCAGCGGCAGCGCGAACAGGTGGTCCACCGGGCCGTCGAAGAAGCCCTGGATCTGGGCGGTGTGCAGGTCGATCGACATGATCCGGTCAGCGCCCGCGGTCTTGAGCAGGTCGGCGATCAGCCGTGCCGAGATCGGTTCGCGCCCGCGGTGCTTCTTGTCCTGCCGGGAGTAGGGGTAGAACGGTGCCACCACGGTGATCCGCTTGGCCGACGCGCGCTTGAGGGCGTCGACCAGGATCAGCGTCTCCATCACCCAGTGGTTGATCGGCGTGGTGTGCGACTGGATCACGAACGCGTCCGAACCGCGCACCGACTCCTCCGGCCGCACGAAGATCTCGCCGTTGGCGAAGTCCCGGGCGGTCATCGGGGTGACCCGCATACCGATGTGGCCGGCGATCTCCTCCGCCAGTTCGGGAAAGGCCCGCCCGGAGAACAACGTCATGCTCTTGCGGTTGGCCACCGTCAGGTTGTTCATGCCGTGCTGCTCCCAGTCGTGCTGCTCGGGCTGTCGGAATCCGGTCGGGATGTGCTGCTGGCCGCCTCGGCCGCCGCCGCTGAGGCGGTGCCGGCCCGGCGCCGCAGCACCCAGCCTGCCACGTTGCGCTGCGGGGTCCGACTCACCCCCAGGGCACCCGGCGGGACGTCGGAGGTGATCACCGAACCGGCCGCGGTGTAGGCCCCGTCGCCGACGGTGACGGGGGCGACGAACATGTTGTCGGCGCCGGTCCGGGCGTGATCACCCACCCTCGAACGGTGCTTGTGCACCCCGTCGTAGTTGACGAACACCGAGGCGGCCCCGATGTTGGTGTGCTCACCGATGCTGGCGTCGCCGACGTAGCTCAGGTGCGGCACCTTGCTCGCGGTGCCGATGTCGGAGGCCTTGATCTCGACGTAGGTGCCGATGTGCACCCGGTCGGCGAGTTCGGTGCCCGGCCTGAGGTAGGCGAACGGCCCGACCGTGACGCCGGCGCCGATCCGGGCCTGGTTGGCCACCGTGCGGTTCAGCGCGCTGCCCGCTCCTACCACGGTGTCGGTCAGGGTGCTGTCCGGCCCGATCGTCGCGCCGGTGGCGACCTCGGTCCGGCCGTGCAGCTGGACGTTCTGCGCCAGCGTGACGTCGGGCGCCAGCGTGACGTCGGCGTCGACCCAGCAGGTGGCCGGGTCGATCACCCGGACGCCTGCTCGCATGTGCCGCTCCAACAGCCGCAGGTTGTAGCCGTGGTGCGCCGCTGCCAGCTGCACCCGGTCGTTGACGCCGGCGGTCTCCTCGGCCGGCGCGGTCCGGGCTCGCACGTCGCGGCCCTCGGCGACGAAGATGCTGACCACCTCGGGCAGGTATTCCTCGCCCTGGGCGTTGTCGGTGCTGAGCCGGCCGACGGCCTGCCGCAGCGGAGCGGCGTCGAAGGCGTAGACCCCGGCCGACACCTCGCAGACGGTCAGCTCGTCGGGGCTGGCGTCCTTCTGCTCGACCACCCGCAGCACCGCGGCCGGCCGGTCGGGGTCGGCGGCCCGGATCACCCGCCCGTAGCCGGTGGGATCGGGCAGCTCGCTGGTCAGCAGGGTCGCGGCGGCTCCGCTGCCGGCGTGGGAGTCCAGCAGCTCGGCCAGGGTGGCCGGTGACAGCAGCGGCGCGTCGCCGGGCAGCACCAGCACGGTGCCGGTGACCGGCCGGTCGCTGGCCAGCTGGTCCAGGGCGATCCGGACGGCGTGCCCGGTACCGTTCTGCTGCTCCTGCACCACCGGCA
>DASZEI010000188.1:0-4080 GCA_035940975.1 Jatrophihabitans sp.
TCGGGCCGACGATCAGCCCGGCGCGCAGCAGCGAGCTGCGGTGCTCGCCGAAGGCCCGCAACACGGCCCGCTCGGCGCCGACCTTGCGCCAGCCGTACTCCGCGCCCTCCTCCAGGTCGTCGGGAACCTGCTCGCCGACCGCGTCCGGGTCGCCGTCGTAGATGCCCTTGTCGTGGTAGTCGGCCTGCGGCCAGGCGGAGTAGGCGTTGATCGAGGAGGTGTAGGCGTAGTGCCCGGCGGTGGGCTCGAGCAGCTCGGCGCTTGCCTTGACCACCTCGGGCAGGTAGCCGGTGTCGAACACCAGGTCGAAGTCGGTGCCGGCCAGCTGGGCCAGGTCCTCCGGGTCGGTCCGGTCGCCGGTGATCACCCGCGCGCCGGCGACCGGCGGGCCGGTCCTACCTCGGTTGAAGGTGGTCACGTTGTGGCCGCGGGCGACGCCGAGTTCGGCGACCGCGCGGGACAGGAATACGGTTCCGCCCAGTACCAGGATTTCCATCGGGCCAGCCGATCAGATCGGACAGCGGGCAGGCAATGGATGTTCGCCACCAGCGCAGGTGGAATACTTTTTGGCGAGGACTACTTCGAAGGGCTGCTTCGAACGCCCAGCAGCGCGCAGTATCACGGCCCCGCGAGAACCGACGGAGACACCGATGCCCATCGCCACCCCCGAGAGCTACAACGAGATGCTCGATCGCGCCAAGGCCGGCGGCTTCGCCTACCCGGCGATCAACTGCACGTCCTCGGAGTCGATCAATGCGGCCCTGAAGGGCTTCGCCGACGCCGGCAGCGACGGCATCATCCAGTTCTCCACCGGCGGGGCGGAGTTCGGCTCGGGCACCGGCGTCAAGGACATGGTGACCGGCGCGGTGGCGCTGGCCGAGTTCGCCCACGTGGTGGCCGCCAAGTACCCGATCCACGTCGCGCTGCACACCGATCACTGCCCCAAGGACAAGCTGGACGGCTACGTCCGGCCGCTGCTGGCGATCTCGGCCGAGCGAGTGCGGGCCGGCAAGAACCCGCTGTTCCAGTCGCACATGTGGGACGGCTCGGCGGTGCCGCTGGAGGAGAACCTGCAGATCGCCGCGGAGTTGCTCAAGCTGACCCACGAGTCCCGGATCGTGCTCGAGGTCGAGATCGGCGTGGTCGGCGGCGAGGAGGACGGCGTCGCCAACGAGATCAACGACAAGCTCTACACCAGCGACGAGGACTACGCCGCCACCCTGGAGGCGCTGGGCTCCGGCGAGAACGGGCGCTACCTGCTCGCGGCCACCTTCGGCAACGTGCACGGGGTCTACAAGCCGGGCAACGTCAAGCTGCGCCCGGTCGTGCTCAAGGGCGGCCAGCAGGTCGCCTCGCGCAAGCTCGGCCTGCCCGAGGGCTCCAAGCCGTTCGACCTGGTCTTCCACGGCGGCTCGGGATCGTCGCTGGACGAGATCCGCGAGGCGGTCTCCTACGGCGTGGTCAAGATGAACGTCGACACCGACACCCAGTACGCCTTCACCCGGCCGATCGCCGGCCACATGTTCACCAACTACGACGGGGTGCTCAAGGTGGACGGCGACGTCGGCAACAAGAAGGCCTACGACCCGCGCTCCTACCTCAAGGCCGCCGAGGCCGGGATGGCCGCCCGGGTGGTCGAGGCGTGCGGTGACCTGCTGTCGGCCGGCAAGTCGGTCTCGGCTTCCTAGCCTGCCGCCCGAACCGGCACACTGACGTCATGGACCTGCTAGCACCGCGAACCCTGCTGCCCACCGACCCCGCCACCGCCGACCTGGCCGCCGGGGTGGATCCGGTGCAGGTGGCCACGGCCTATCCGGCGTCCTCGGCAGCCTGGGCAGCGCTGGCCGAGGAGGCGCTCGGCCGCGGCTTCTGGATCGAGGCCTACGCCTACGCCCGCACCGGCTACCACCGCGGCCTGGACGCCCTGCGCAGGGCCGGCTGGCGCGGAACCGGACCGGTGCCCTGGTCGCATGAGCCCAACCAGGGATTCCTGCGAGCGCTGCATGCCCTGGCCGTCGCGGCAGCCGCCATCAACGAGACCGACGAGGCCAACCGCTGCACGGCCTTCCTCAACGACTGCGATCCGGCAGCGGCGCAGGCGCTCGAGTGAGCGAGCCGGAGGCCGAGCCGCCGGTCCGGCACGACCGGGCGTACTGGGACGAGCGCTACCGCTCGCAGGACCGGCTGTGGAGCCATGAGCCCAACCGGTACCTGGTCAGCGAGGCGTCCGGGCTGAGTCCGGGCACTGCGCTGGACGCCGGCTGCGGCGAGGGCGCGGACGCCATCTGGCTGGCCCGGCAGGGGTGGCAGGTCAGCGCGGTGGACCTGTCGAGTGTCGCGCTGGAGCGGGCCGCGGCCAACGCGGCGGCCGCCGGCGATGAGGTCGCCGAGCGCATCGACTGGCAGCAGGCCGACCTCACCGGCTGGGACCCTGGCCGCGACCGGTTCGACCTGGTCTCCTCCCAGTACCTGCACCTGCCGCCCGGGCAACGCGAACCGCTGTTCGAGCGGCTGGCGGCCGCGGTCCGGCCGGGTGGTTCGCTGCTCATCGCCGCCCACCATCCTTCGGACCTGCACACCACGATCCGGCGCCCCAACCAGCCCGAACTGTTCTTCACCGGTGACGAGATCGCGGCTGCGCTGGATCCGGTGCTCTGGCAGGTCGTCACCAACGCCGCCCCGGAGCGCGCCGCCACCGATCACGAAGGCCGCGGCGTCACCATCCGGGACACCGTGTTCCGCGCGGTCCGCCGCTGAACCACGCCGCCGGCCCGGTCACCTCATCAGCAGCGCGCCCAGCCGGCGGGTGGTCAACCACAGCCCCAACACGGCCATCGCGACGAAGTAGCACAGGTGCAGGCTCAGGCCGGCACTGATGTTGCCGTAGGCCAGGGCACGCATCACGGCGACCCCGTGGTGCAGCGGCAGGCACTGCACCAGGAACCGCAGCCAGCCCGGATAGGTGTTCAGGCTGTAGAAAGTGCCCGAGAACAGGAACATCGGCAGGATGAACAGGGTCACCACCTCGATGTCCTGCCAGCTGCGCACGAAGGTGGTCACCGCCATGCCGAGGGCGGCGAAGCCGAAGGCGATCAGCAGTGCGGCCGGCACCAGCAGCAGCGCCCAGGGCGACAGGATGAGCCCCATCACCAACATCACCAGGACGAAGGCGACCGTGTACATGCCGCCGCGGGTCAGCGCCCAGCACATCTCGCCGAGCGCGACGTCCATCGGAGCCAGCGAGGTGGCCAGCATCCCGTCGTAGAGCTTGGCGTACCTGAGCTTGAAGAACACGTTCATCATCGAGTCGGCGAGCGCCCCGTTCATGGCCGACGAGGCCAGCAGGGCGGGCGCGATGTACTGGGCGTAGGTCAGCGGCTGGCCGTGCGGCCCGCTCACCCCGCCGACCAGGGCGCCGAGGCCGGTGCCGAAGGACAGCAGGTAGAACAGCGGCTCGAAGAAGCCCGAGAGAATGATCAGCCAGGACCGGCGGTAGACCAGCGCGGAGCGCTCCATCAGCACCGAGGCCCGGCCGGCGTAGACGTTCGGCGGCAGCATCCGCAGCAGCAGGCCGCGGCGCGCCGGGAACCCGGTTCCTATCGCCGCCGGCGTGCTGGCGAACCCCAGCCGGGTCATCGGCTCAACCTCACCCGGAACCGCCACCCGGTCAGCAGCACCCCGGCCACGGTCAGGGCGCTCAGGAACGCCAGATGCCCGAGCAGGGCGGCGGCGCTGGCCTGGCCGACGCCCGAGGACAGCCGCAGCGATCCCAGCGAGGCCCACCTGGCCAGCTCGGTGGCGTGCCAGAGCGGCGAGAGCCAGGCCAGCACCCGTGCCCAGTCCGGCAGCGTGCTGATCGGGTAGAAGGTGCCGGAGAACAGGAACATCGGCATGACCAGGAACCGGAAGATGGCCGCGAAGCCGCCGCGTTCGGTCTCGACGCTGGCCGAGTAGGCGGCGATCGGAGCCGCCAGGGCCATCGCGCCCAGGGTGGCGATCGGGATGCACAGCAGCGCGCCGATGCTGCGGATGCCGCCGAAGCAGGCGACCACCGCCAGGTACAGGGTGGCCGAGAAGGCC
>DASZEI010000189.1:0-11600 GCA_035940975.1 Jatrophihabitans sp.
AGGTCTGGTCACTTACCGGCTCTCCCGCTCCTGCTCGTCCCGCTGCGGCATGTCGTGCTGGAGCGTGCCGTGCTGGCGCATGTCGTGCTGGCGCGTGTCCTGCTGAAGCGCGGCGGCGCCGCGCTCGGCGAGCTCGCGCGCCGCATCCAGGTAGCTGACCGCGCCACGAGAGCCTGGATCGTAGGTGATCACGGTCTGTCCGTACCCGGGGGCCTCGGACACCCGGACGTTGCGGGGAATGACCGAACGGATCACCTTGTCCCCGAAGTGCTGGCGTACCTCGTCGGCCACCTGGTCGGCGAGCCGGGTGCGGCTGTCGTACATGGTGAGCAGCACGGTGGACACCTCGAGGGATTCGTTCAACTGGCTCTTCACCAGCTCCACCGTGTTGAGCAGTTGCGCCAGTCCCTCCAGCGCGTAGTACTCGCACTGGATCGGGATCAGGATCTCCTTGGCGGCCACCAGAGCGTTCAGGGTGAGCAGCCCCAGCGCCGGCGGGCAGTCGATGATCACGTAATCGACCTTGTCGGTGTAGCTCACCAGAGCCCGACGCAACCGGTGCTCGCGGGCGACCTGTGCGGCGAGTTCGATGTCAGCGCCGGCCAGGTCGATGGTGGCCGGTACGCACTGCAGCAGCGGAGCGGCCTCCACCTGCACCGCCACCTCGGCGAGCGACATGCTGCCCAGTAGGACGTCATAGACCGAGGGAGTGCCCGCGGTGTGGTCCACACCGAGCGCGGTGCTGGCATTTCCTTGCGGGTCCAGGTCGATCAGCAACACTCGGAGGCCGTGCAAAGCCAGTGCCACCGCGAGGTTGACGGCCGACGTCGTCTTGCCGACGCCGCCTTTCTGATTGGCCACCGTGATGACCCGCCGCTGCGGGGGTGCCGCCCAGGCCTGCTGGCGAACATTGCGCACCTGAACAGCCTGCATTGCTTCCCGGGCGATCGGAGTGTCAAACGATGTTTCACGTGAAACATGAGGCTGTCCGGGATGGAGTGCTTCATGCGCCAGGTCCGCTTGCAAGGCCTCGTAGAGATCGGCACCGAGCGATGTTTCACGTGAAACAACGGCATCAGGGTGGCGATCGGTGAGGGTGTAGAGCGCGGCAGCCCGGAGGTAGGACCCGTTCGGGGGGGTAGGCGCCTGCGAGGCAGTGGATGCTTCCCAGTTTGGTTCACGGAAAGTTAACGGGATTCCGGCAGCGTGCAAGCTGGGTACAGCGGTGTCGAGCTCCTCCGGCATCCCGGATGTCACCTCATTGCCTGGTTGGGTGTGCTGACTACTCGGGGAGCCGGGCTGACGGGCTGACGGTGGAGCGGGATCGCCGCGTGGATTCGACATAAGCCGCCCAAAAAGGGCGAGGATGCTAGCGGCGCACGAGGTGCACGACCCGAGTGGGTGGGTCGACCAGTTCGGCGCCGCATTCGATGACCCCTCTTACCTCGGCCCGCATCCGGGTCAGGAACTGCTGATGCTCGCTCAGCTCGTCCTCGGCACCGGCTCCCTTGAGGGCGAACAAGCTGCCACCCGGCCGGAGTAGCGGGAAGCTCCAGCGGACCAACCGGTCCAGTGGCGCTACCGCCCGTGCCGTCACGAACTCCGCTGAACCTACCGTGTTGAGCACGAGACTGTCCTCCGCCCTGCCACGGATTACCCGAACTCGATGTCCGACTTCCAGGTCGGCGACCACCTCGGTGAGAAAGTCGGTGCGCCGGAGCAGGGATTCCACCAGATCGACCCTCAGATCCGGGCGCACGCACGCCACGGCCAGGCCCGGCAGTCCGGCGCCGGTACCGATGTCGACCAGCCGGGCCCGCTGCGGGATCAGCTCGGCGAGGGCCACCGAGTTCAGCAGGTGGCGGTCCCACAACCGCGACACCTCCCGTGGGCCGAGCAGGCCGCGCACGGTTCCAGGGCCAGCCAGCCAGCCGGCGTAACGCACCAGCAGCTCGGCGGCCGGTCCGAACCGGTCGAAGATGACCTCGGGCGGCAGCGGAGCCGCGTGCTCGCCCTGCGGCGTCGAAGCGGTGGGCCCGCCTCCGGTCACGTCGCCGGCAGGACCACAACGCGCCGGTTCGGCTCCTCGCCCTCGGACTCGCTGATCACCCCATCGGTCGCCGAGATGGCGTCGTGCACCACCTTGCGCTCGAACGGGTTCATCGGGGTCAGCGAAACGGGCTGTCCGGTGCCCAGCACCTCGTCAGCGGTCTTCTTGGCCAGGGTGGTCAGCTCGTCCCGGCGAGCCCGGCGATGTCCGGACACGTCGAGCATCAGGCGGCTGCGGACGCCGGTCTGCTGCTGCACCGCGAGCCGGGTCAGCTCCTGCAGGGCGTCCAGGGTGGCCCCGGCCGGGCCGATCAGCGGCTGCAGATCCGAGCCGACGATGGCCACCATGGCCCTGCCGTTCTCGACGTCGAGGTCGATGTCGCCGTCGTAGTCGACGATGTCGAGCAGTCGCTCGAGGTAGTCGGCGGCGATGTCACCTTCCTGGACCAGTAACGGCGGGGCGTCCTGGTCAGCGTCCGGTGCGGCGGTTTCGGTTGAAGCAGTCTCGGGCGAAGCGGTATCAGTCATCACAATCCCTTGTTCTTCTTCTACCTGGTGCAGGTGCAGGTGCGCGTGCGCGCGAGGTCGACGGTGCTCGGCGTTAACGGCGTTTCTTGCTCGGCGAACGCTTGTTTCCGGGCCGGTTGCCGGCCGGGCGCGGGCTCCGGCCGGCCGCTGCGGACCCGGGCTGGGCGGCGCCGACCCCGTCACCGGGCTGGCCGTCGACCGGTCCGGCCTTGGACAGGTTCACACTCGCACCGGTGCCGTTGGCTGCCGCGGGGCCCGTGCCATTGGCGCTCTTGCCGGGGGCGGCGCCCTTCGCGGTTGCCCCGGTGGCCGGTGGCGCCCCGGTGGCGGGCCTGGGCGGGGTGCCGGGCCGGCTGCCCTTGGGACTGACCGGCTTCTGCCCGACCTTGGGGGCCAGCGTCCGGCCGGGCTGGGGCTGATCCACCGTCGCGCCCGCGGTGGCCACCGCCGGCGTGTGCGGGTGGTACCTGAAGATGTAGTACTGCTGGCCCAGCGTCCACAGGTTGCTGGTGAACCAGTACAGCAGCACGCCGAGCGGGAAGATGAAGCCGGAGACCACGACCGAGATCGGGATGCCCACCAGCATCAGCCGCTGGATCATCGCGGCCTGGCCCTCCGGCGGGGTGGTCTGGTTGGCGATCACGGCCCGCTGGGTCAGGTAGGTGGCCAGGGCACTGACCAGCACCAGCACCAGGGTCACGACCCGGGTGGTGGTGACGTGACCGCCGAGCTGCAGGATCTTCTCGCTCGACTCGCGCAGCGAGGCCGCCAGCGGGGCGTTGAAGAGCTTGGCCGCCGCCGCGTCGCTGGTCTGCTTCTCGGTGAAGCTGTACAGCGTCAGGCCGCGTGAACCCGGCGGCAGGCCGACCGAGTTCGAGATGTGCTTGAGCACGTGGAACAGCGAGATGAAGATCGGGATCTGCAGCAGCATCGGCAGGCAGCCCGAGATCGGGTTGAACCCCTCGGCCTGCTGCAGGGCCATCATCTCCCGCTGCAGGGTTGCCTTGTCGCCCTTGTGCTTGTCCTGCAGCTTCTTGATCTTGGGCTGCATCTCCTGCATGCGCCGCTGGTAATGCACCTGCTTGACGAAGAACCGGAACATCAGCAGCCGGGCGGTCACCACCAGCATGACGATCGACAGCGCCCAGGTCAGGCCGCTCTTCTCGTCCAGGCCGAGCAGCGTGAACAGCTGGTACCAGCGCAGCAGCACCCACGAGATGGAGGTGTAGAGGAAGTCCAACATCAACCAGCCTGTTCTAGGAGAGTCTTCTCATCCGACGAGCCGCTACCGCGATCGGTTCCCTCATCGGGTGCCGGACTCTCGTCGCACAGCGGTGGAACGGGGTCATAACCCCCCGGCCGAAACGGCTGGCAGCGACCGAGACGGCGCAATCCCAACACAACACCACGAACCAGTCCAAAGCGGGATATAGCGGTTGAGGTGTAGGCGCTGCAGCTGGGCGTGAACCGGCAGCCGGACGGGCGCCGGGAACTCCAGGCGCCCTGGTAGAAGGCGATGGCCGTGAGGGCCACGCGAGCCGCCGGGCCGGGACGGTCCGTCATCGACTCGATCCGCTCCGTCCGGTGCTTGCCGACACAGTGCTCTGTGATGGATTGCTCTGTGATGGACTGGCGAGCTTGTCCAGTGCCCGGCTCAGATCACGGCCGAGTGCCGCCGACGGGGCGGCCGAGGTCTGCGGCAGGGCGCGTACCACCAGCTTGGCTCCGGGTGGGATGCGATCGAGCCGCTCGTGCAGTTGGGCACGCAGCCGGCGGGAGACCCGGTGCCGCACCACGCTGGTTCCGACCGCCTTTCCGACCACCAACCCGACCCGGCTGGCACCGGTGGCGGGATCGTCGAGCAGGTAGAGCACCACCGAACCGCTGCGGACCCGCCGGCCCCGCCTGGTCACCTCGGCGAAGTCGGCAGCGCGGGACAGGCGATGCTCGGCAGGCAACACCGGCTCAGGCCGGCTCAGGCCGACAGTTCGCCGCGGCCTTTGCGCCGGCGGGCCTGCAAGATGGCGCGTCCGGCGCGAGTCCGCATCCGCAGACGGAAACCGTGGGTCTTGGCCCGGCGGCGGTTGTTCGGCTGGAAGGTCCGCTTGCTCACGGTCTGGCTCCATCGCAATAAGGCGTCGGGTGCACGGCTGGCTGGCGCACTCGGCTCGGTCGGACAACGGCCCGCCCGGATCCGGTCGGAACATTGGTGTATCGGCACAGGAAGTGGCCGCCGAGTTACTGGCGGCACACGAGAGTTCAACGGTACGGATCCACCCCTGCCGAGGTCAAACCGGAGCCTCGCCGGAGCTCGGACCGGCGCTGTCAGGTTTAGGTGCCGTAAAGCTAGCGGGATGAGTAGGGCAATCAGGAAGTTGTGCCGGAGAACGCGACACGCCCGGAGTCACGTAGAAGTGGCCGTTCGGCATTGTGAGTTGACCGGGTGCGCTGTTAGGTTGTCGGCTCGAACCCTAACGCTGCGGGATTTGAGCGAACACTTCGACCACCAGGTCGAGGTGGTTTCGGCACCCCTCCACAACCTGTGGATAATTTTGTGGACAGACCTGCGGGTACCGGGCTGCCTGCGGCGGGCAAGTTCGTCCGGTCGGGCAAGGGCCGCGGTGTGCGGTGCACGAGCGCAAGACCGAGGGAGTTGAATCCAAAGTGGCGGACGAGCTCGCCGATCTCGCGGATGTATGGCACCGCGCGATCAACCAGCTCGATGACCCGTCGGTGCGCCCGCACCAGCGTGCCTGGCTCAGCCTGACCCGGCCGATCGGCCTGCTGGAGGACACCGCGCTGCTGGCGGCGCCCAACACCTACGCCAAGGACTACCTGGAGAACAATCTCCGGCCGTTGATCACCTCCACCCTCAGCGACGCCCTCGGCCGCGACATCAACGTGGCCGTGACGATCCAACCGATGGAACCGGGCGATCGGCCGAGTGCCACGGTCGAGGTCGAGGACACCGAAGACACCGAGATCGACAGCTACGACCGGTTCTCCGACGAGCGCGTCGACGCCTTGCTGGACGGCCGCTCCGACGCCCTGCTGGACACCGGGTTGGACGGCTTGGTCGACAGTCCCGGCCGGGCCGGCCGGCCGATCTTCGGCAGCGTGCCGACGCCGGCGATGGTGCGGATCGACCACGAGGCCCGGCTCAATCCGAAGTACACCTTCGAGACCTTCGTCCCCGGCTCGTCCAACCGGTTCGCCCACGCCGCGGCGGTCGCGGTCGCCGAGGCGCCGGCCAAGGCCTACAACCCGCTGTTCATCTACGGCGAGTCGGGGCTGGGCAAGACCCACCTGCTGCACGCGATCGGCACCTACGGCCGCCGGCTGGAACCGACCATGCGGGTCCGCTACGTCTCCAGCGAAGAGTTCACCAACGACTTCATCAACTCGGTGCGGGTGAACGACGTCCAGTCCTTCCAGCGCCGCTACCGCGACGTCGACCTGCTGCTGATCGACGACATCCAGTTCCTGGAACGGGCCGAGCAGACCCAGGAAGCGTTCTTCCACACCTTCAACACCCTGCAGCTGGCGAACAAGCAGATCGTCATCTCCTGCGACCGCAAGCCCGAGCAGCTGTCCGGCCTGCAGAACCGGCTGGTCACCCGGTTCAAGTCCGGCCTGATCACCGACGTGCAGGCGCCCGACCTGGAGCTGCGGATCGCCATCCTGCGCAAGAAGGCCGCCAAGGACGGCATGACCCTGCAACCGGGCGTCATGGAGTTCATCGCCTCCAAGATCCAGAGCAACATCCGCGAGCTCGAGGGCGCCCTGATCCGGGTGGTGGCCTTCGGCAGCCTGAACAAGCAGGACATCGACCTCAAGCTCGCCGAGATCGTGCTGAAGGACCTGATCTCCGAGTCCGACCGGCCCGACATCACCGCCTCCACGATCATGGCGGTGACGGCCGAGTACTTCGGGATCACCCTGGAGGACCTCACCGGCAGCTCCCGCACCCGGGTGCTGGTCTCGGCCCGCCAGATCGCGATGTACCTGTGCCGGGAACTGACGGAGCTGTCGCTGCCCAAGATCGGCCAGACCTTCGGCGGCCGCGACCACACCACGGTGATGCACGCCGAGCGCAAGATCAGGTCGCTGATGACCGAGCGCCGCAACGTCTACAACCAGATCACCGAGCTGACCAGCCGGATCCGTAGCCGGGCCCGCTCCTGAGCGCACCCCGCACGCCCTGCGGCAGTAGTCGGGCGCTTCCACACAGTGTGGGTAGCGGTGTGGACAAGGCCGGATGCTGATGTGGACGATCACCGAGGGCTTGTCGCCGTCCACTTCGACGTTGCCGAGCTCTCAGGTTGTCCGCCGGGTCGCACACATCACGCCACGCCTGCTGATCAGGTAAAACGCGGGTTCTCCACAGTATCCACAGGCCTTATGACGACGATGACTTAGCTCTGCATAGAAGGATAAGAACTACCTATAGCGGCTGGGGACGCACGGGACGTGCCGGGGTGGGATGCTCCCGCCCGCCCCGGACGGCTACGGTGAAATCTCGGAGGTCCGCGAGGTAACCGGGCACGGCATGAGAGGTGGGGGCAGGCATGGAGATCGGTCTCATCGGGCTGGGCAAGATGGGCGGCAACATGGCCGAACGGATCCGCAACGGTGGCCACACCGTCGTCGGCTATGACAGAGCGCCGGAGTCGGCGCGCGACGTCGCCTCGCTCGAGGAGCTGGTCAGCACGCTGACCGCTCCCCGCACGGTGTGGATCATGGTGCCGGCCGGCGGCCCGACCGAGCAGACCGTCCTCGACCTCAGCGAGCTGCTCAGCGAGGGCGACCTGATCATCGACGGCGGCAACTCCAAGTACACCGACGACGCCCGGCACGCCGAACTGCTCGCTGCCAAGGGCATCGCCTTCGTCGACGCCGGCGTCTCCGGCGGTGTCTGGGGCCTGAAGAACGGCTACGCCCTGATGGTCGGCGGTGCGGTCAACGACGTGGCCCGGGTCCAGCCGATCTTCGACGCGCTCAAGCCCGACGGGGAGGGTGGCTTCGTGCACGCCGGTACCACCGTCGGGGCCGGACACTTCGCCAAGATGGTTCACAACGGCATCGAGTACGGAATGATGCAGGCCTATGCCGAAGGTTATGAGTTGATGGCGGCCTCCCCGCTGCTGGACAACGTCGCCGAGACGTTCAAGTCCTGGCAGCAGGGCACCGTGATCCGCTCCTGGCTGCTGGACCTGGCGGTGCTGGCACTGCAGGACGACCCCGAGCTGAGCAAGCTGCGCGGCTATGCCGCCGACTCCGGCGAGGGCCGCTGGACCGTCGAGGCGGCCATCGACAACGCCGTGCCGATGCCGGTGATCACCGCGGCGCTGTTCGCCCGGTTCGCCTCCCGGCAGGAGGACTCGCCGGCGATGAAGATGGTGGCCGCCCTGCGCAACCAGTTCGGGGGCCACGCCGTCGAGGCGGTCGGCAGCGTGTCCGCCGCGCAGGCGATCTCGCCCGGCGCTTCCTGAGTTCCGCCCGCCGCCGGCCTCGATGTACGTCCAGCACCTCAGCGTCGCGGACTTCCGGAGCTGGCCGCGGGCCGATGTCAGCTTCGAACCGGGCGCCAGCGTGCTGGTCGGGGCCAACGGCGAGGGCAAGACCAACCTGCTCGAAGCGATCGGCTACCTGGCGACGCTGGGAAGCCACCGGGTCGCCACCGACGCCCCGCTGATCCGGGCCGGCGCCGATCGTGCGGTGGTGCAGGCCGCGGTGGTGTCGGCCGGCCGGCAACTGGTCCTCGAAGTCGAGATCGCGGCCGGCCGGGCCAACCGGGCCAAGCTGAACCGGTCGCCGGTGGCCCGGCCGCGCGACATCCTGGGCGGCTTGCGGACCGTGCTGTTCGCGCCGGAGGACCTGGCGATCGTCCGCGGCGACCCGTCCGAGCGCCGGCGCTTCCTCGATGACGTGCTGGTGCAGCTGACGCCCCGGCTGGCCGGCGTCCGGGCCGACTACGAGCGGGTCCTCAAGCAGCGGGGCGCGCTGCTCAAGACCGCCGGCGCGGCGCGGCGGGCCGGTGGTGCTGGTGACCTGCGCACCCTCGAGGTGTGGGACGGCCACCTGGCCAGCCACGGCGCGCAGCTGCTGGCCGCCCGGTTGGAGCTGGTGGTGGCGCTGCGGCCCTATGTGAACCAGGCCTACGCCGAACTGGTGCCGGCCGGCGGAGAGTTGGGCCTCAGTTATGTCAGCTCGGTCGTGGATCTGCCAGGTAATGACACCGGTGTAATACCTGGCGTGGAAGCGCTCGGGCAGGCCTTGCTGGACGAGCTGGCCAGGGTCCGGACGGCCGAGATCGAGCGCGGGGTGAGCCTGGTCGGGCCGCACCGCGACGATCTGGAGCTCCGGCTCAACCAGCTTCCGCTGCGTGGCTATGCCAGTCACGGCGAGGGCTGGACGGCGGCGCTGGCGCTGCGGCTGGCCTGCTACGAGCTGCTGTCGGCCGACGGCGCCGAGCCGGTGCTGATCCTCGACGACGTGTTCGCCGAGCTCGACACCGCCCGCCGGGACCAGCTGGCCGGCATCGCCGGCAAGGCCGAGCAGGTGCTGATCTCGGCCGCCGTGCTGGGTGACGTGCCACCAGCGCTTGCCGGCATTCACTACACGGTTGCTGAGGGTGAGATCCGACGTGGCCGGTGAGCATGGCGGCGGCGAGGATATCCACCGCCGTCCGGACCGGTATCCGGTAGCGGATCGCGAGTTGTCCCCAGATCCGGAGCAGTTATCCACAAGGAGCGTGCCGCTCGCCTCGGACACTGAGGGTGATACCCGAGCCGCGGCCAGCCCTGATCGAGCGCCTGACCGGGCCCCGGACCTGGCGGCTGGTGCGCTCCGCTCGGCGCGGGCGATCGCAGCCGGCCGCAGCACCGGCCGGCCGGCCGCGCTCAGGCGGGTACGCAGGTCCGGCGGTGGCTACAGCGGTGCCCGTCCGGACGAGCGCGACCCGGCTCCGATCGGCAGCATCCTTGGCAGCACGATGGCCGAGCTCGGGTGGGTGGCGCCGCTGGCCCAGGCCAGGTTGATGGGCCAGTGGGCGAGCGTGGTGGGGCCTGAGATCGGGGCCCGCTGCCAGCCGGTCAGCCTGGTCGACGGCGAGCTCAAGGTCGCGGCCGAATCCACCGCCTGGGCCACCCAGCTCCGGCTGATGGCGCCTCAGATCCTGGCCCGGATCGCCCGGGAGCTGCCGGCCGGGCTGGTGACCAAGTTGATCATCACCGGACCGTCGGCGCCCTCCTGGAAGCACGGTCCCTGGTCGATGCACGGCGGCCGCGGGGCGCGCGACACCTACGGCTGAGACGGCACCCGCAGCCGATCGGCGGGGGTAGCCCGCGTATCCCGATCCACCGGCGGCCACAGAATCGCTCAGTGAGATGATTAGCGGTGTTGCAAGCGGCATTGTGAGCTGGCTACCCCGTAGACTGGTGAGGTTGACCCCCGCTGGTGGGGCCCCATTGACAAGCACTGTGGCGCGACGGCGCAACACGGCTTTCTGAGCAGTCCAGATGAAGGAGCACCGAGTGGCGGCTAAGGCTGCGTCTGAATACGGAGCAGATTCGATCACCGTCCTCGAGGGGCTCGAAGCTGTCCGCAAACGTCCGGGGATGTATATCGGCTCCACGGGCGAGCGAGGCCTGCATCACCTGGTGCAAGAGGTTGTGGACAATTCGGTCGACGAGGCGCTGGCCGGCTACTGCGACCGGATCGAGGTCACGCTGCTGCCCGATGGCGGGGTGCGGGTCGCCGACAACGGCCGGGGCATGCCGGTCGGCATGAACACCGCTCAGAAGAAGCCCGCCGTCGAGTTGGCTCTGACCGTCCTGCACGCCGGCGGCAAGTTCGACAGTGACTCCTACGCCGTCTCCGGCGGCCTGCACGGCGTCGGCATCTCGGTGGTGAACGCGCTGTCGACCCGGCTGGACGTCGAGATCAAGCGCGAGGGGTACGTCTGGCGCCAGTCCTACGTCAACCAGAAGCCGGCCGCGCCGCTGGCCAAAGGGGAGCCCAGCCGCGAGACCGGCACCACTACCACCTTCTGGCCAGACGCCTCCATCTTCGAGACGATCGAGTTCTCCTTCGAGACGATCACCCGCCGGCTGCAGGAGATGGCCTTCCTGAACAAGGGCCTGACCATCACGGTGTGCGACGAGCGCGGCGGTGACCACGAGCATCGCGAGGTGACCTACCACTACGCCGGCGGCATCGCCGACTTCGTCAAGCACCTCAACGCCACCAAGTCCCCGATCCACAAGTCGGTCATCTACTTCGAGGCCGAGGACAAGGAACTGCGGCTGTCGGCCGAGGTGGCCCTGCAGTGGAACGAGTCCTACACCGAATCGGTCTACACCTTCGCCAACACCATCAACACCCACGAGGGCGGCACCCACGAGGAGGGCTTCCGCAGCGCGCTGACCTCGGTGGTGAACCGGTGGGCGACCGACAAGAAGATCTTCAAGCCCAACGACGAGAAGCTGACCGGCGACGACATCCGCGAGGGCCTAGCGGCGATCGTCTCGATCAAGATGGCCGAGCCGCAGTTCGAGGGCCAGACCAAGACCAAGCTGGGCAACTCCGAGGCCAAGTCCTTCATCCAGAAGGTCTGCAACGAGTGGCTGGCCGACTGGTTCGAGCGCAACCCCACCGAGGGCCGGCTGATCATCACCAAGGCCACCTCGGCGGCCCGGGCTCGCAAGGCCGCGCAGCAGGCCCGCAAGCTGGCCCGCAAGAACGCCCTGGACACGATGGGCCTGCCCGGCAAGCTCGCCGACTGCCGCTCCACCGACCCGACGAAGTCGGAACTGTTCATTGTGGAGGGTGACTCCGCCGGCGGCTCGGCCAAGCAGGGGCGCGAGAGCGAGTTCCAGGCCATCCTGCCGATCCGCGGGAAGATCCTCAACGTCGAGAAGGCCCGGATCGACCGGGTCCTCAAGAACACCGAGGTCCAGGCGCTGATCACCGCGCTCGGCACCGGCATCCACGACGAGTTCGACATCGCGAAACTGCGCTAT
>DASZEI010000190.1:0-9338 GCA_035940975.1 Jatrophihabitans sp.
CAGGCCTGTCGGGCAGTGGCAGTAGGCCGCTCGCCACGACGGCTGGATCCGCACGAGCCAAATGCCGGGCATCACGGGCCGTCACGGGCACACTGAGGCCCATGGCTCAGGGGACGAAGGACGAACTGCGTCGCGAGCGGCTGCGCGAGTACGACGCGGCGCTGACGGCGGCCCGGTCGCCGGTCGCCGTGCTGGCCCTGTTCGCCGCCGGACGCGAAGCCCGGGCGGTGGGCGAGCCGCTGGAGGAGGCCTTCGCCGCGACCGACGTGGACGGCGTGGAGGCGGCGGACGCACTGCCGGCCGCGGTGTGGGTGGCGTTGCGGCAGGCCGACATCGACGCCACCCTCGAGCTGCTGATGCGGATGTCGCGCACCGAGTTCGTGCTGGCCGCGCATGAGGAACTCGACGCCCGGTACCGGCTGACCAAGGTCGAGGAGCGCCGCCCGCTGCCCGACGTCGAGCTCCTCATCGCGCAGCTCGCGGCGTTCCTGCACATCCCCCGGGACGTGGTCGCGATCATCTCGGGCTGGGGAGCTGAGGATCCGCGCACCGCCGCGGAGATCGAGACGCTGCTCGAACAGCGGTTCGGCTCGCCCAGCGGGAGCCGGCCGGCTCCGGGTGCCGCCGGGTCGGCCACCGGGCGCCCACCGGCGGCCGGCGGGGATGCCGGCCTCGCTGGTGCAGGGCTGAGGATGTCCAGTGCCGAGTTCAGCGCGTTGCTCAACCTGGCCCCGGAACAGCGCGCCGTCCTCGGCACCCTGGTGCGCCAGACCGAGATCACGATCGCCGCTGCCGACCCGTCAGGCCAGGACGGCTAGCGCGTCGGACTCGGCCGGCTCGGCGTGCACGTACTTCTCACCCCGCATCAGCGAGGCCACCGCGGCGATCAGCAGCATGACGATCGAGACGCCGAAGGCGATGGCCAGCCCGTGCCGGAACGGGTCGGCCAGCAGGTGCGGGAAGAACGAGCGGCCGGTGAGAGTGGCCACGTCCACCCCGGATCCCGGGCGCAACTGCTGGGGGTCGGCCTGCGCCATCAACGCCTGGATCGGGTTGTCACCGAGGAAGGCGGCGAACAGGGTGCCCACCGGCGGGGTCCGGGAGATGGTGTGCGCCGCCTCCGGGGTGACGCCGAGCCTGGTCAGCCCGTCATACAGCGAGGCGGGCAGCCGGCTGGCCAGCCCGATCGCCATCAGGCTGAAGAAGCCGCCCATCGACAGCACCATGCCGGCATTCATGCCGGTGGCCCGCACGCCCGAAGCGGCGCCGCGGTCCGAGGCCGGCACCGAGTTCATGATCGCCGCTGAGTTCGGCGCCGCCAGCAAGCCCATGCCGATCCCGTTGAGGGCCAGCAGGCCCGCGAACAGTCGGTAGTCGAAGTCGGCCGGGATCGCCATCAGGCCGCCGAAGGTGGCCGCGGTGAGCAGCAGGCCACCGGTAGAGAAGGCGCGGGCCCCGAACCGGTCCGACAGCGCGCCCGAGGCGGGGCCTGCCACCAGGAAGCCGATGGTCAGCGGCAGCATGTAGATGCCGGCCCACAGCGGGGTGCTGGCGAAGTCGTAGCCGTGTAGCGGCAGCCAGATGCCCTGCAGCCAGATGATCAGCATGAACTGCAGACCACCGCGCGCCATCGAGGACAGGATGTTCACGATCTGGCCGGCCGCGAAGGCGCGGATCCGGAACAGCCGCAGGTCCATCATCGGGTCGCTGACCCGGGTCTCGATGAAGCCGAACGCGATCAGCAGCACGACGCCGCCTACCACCCCGGCCAGCACGCTCGGCGACGTCCAGCCCATGGTGTGCCCGCCGTAGGGCTGCAGGCCGTAGGTGATGGCGATCAGGATCGCGATCAGCCCGACGCCGAAGGTGAGGTTGCCCCACCAGTCGATGGCGACCTTCGTCCGGCGATCGCGTGGCTTGTCGTGCAGCGCCCGGTAGCCCATCCAGGTGCCCCACACCCCGACCGGCACGCTCACCCAGAAGACCGCCCGCCAGTGCCACTCCGACAGCAGGCCGCCGACCACCAGGCCGGCGAACGAGCCGCCGATGCCGGCCACCTGGTTGACGCCGAGGGCGAAGCCGCGCCGGTCCGGCGGAAAGGCGTCGGTGATGATCGCGGTCGAGTTGGCGGTCAGCATCGCGCCCCCGACACCCTGCACGATCCGCAGCGCGATCAGCTCCAGCGCCCCGGCCGAGCCGGTGTTGGGCACCAGCGCGCAGGCTACCGACGCCAGCGTGAAGATCAGGAAGCCGAGGTTGAACAGCTTGGCCCGGCCGTACTGGTCGCCGAGCCGGCCGAAGGTGACCACCAGCACGGCCGTCACCAGCAGGTAGCCCATCAGCATCCACAGCAGGTAGGAGATGTTGGCCGGTGCCAGCGGGTTCAGTCCCAGGCCCTCGAAGATCGCCGGCAGCGAGATCAGCAGGATCGAGGAGTTCAGGGTGGCTGCCAGGATTCCGACGGTCGTGACCGAGAGGGCGATCCGGCGGGTGTGCGCGGCAGGAAGTGACACGAGCCGTCCTTTCATTCGTTAGCCAGACTAACTACTAACGACGGCACGGGCAATTTTCTGCTGTCCCTTCCGAACGAAGCCGGCATCCGGCAGGGCGTCCGGGGGTGTCCACAGCTACAGCTTGCTCACAGCGCTATGGTGCAGGTCTATGACCCAACTCACACTGGACAGGAAGGAAACCGATGTCGACGTCCATGCGCGGCCCCGATCCGACACGCCCGACCAGTGAACCCGACCACCCGGTGGGCAGTTACCTGGAGGTCGCCGACTCGCCCGAGTTCGAGGCGCTGCGCCAGACCTTCCGCCGCTTCGTCTTCCCGATGTCCGCGCTGTTCCTCGCGTGGTACCTGCTCTATGTCCTGCTCTCGAACTACGCCAAGGACTTCATGAGCACCAAGGTGGTCGGCAACATCCACCTCGGGCTGGTCATCGGCCTGCTGCAGTTCGTGTCGACCTTCGTCATCACGACCGTGTACGCCCGGTGGGCCGACCGCCGGTTCGACCCGGCCGCCGCCGAGCTCGCCCGCCGCGTCCACCTGCCCGAGGACGCCCGATGAGCCCCGCACTGCTGGCCGCCGAGGACCTCGGCGATCCGGCCGTCAACACCTTGATCTTCGCTGCCTTCGTCGTCGTCACGCTCGTCATCGTCCTGCGGGTCTCGCGCCGCAAGGCCGGTGCGAACGAGTTCTACGCAGGCGGGCGCAATTTCACCGGCCCACAGAACGGCGTCGCGCTGGCCGGTGACTACCTGTCGGCGGCGAGCTTCCTCGGCATCGCCGGGGCCATCGCGCTCTACGGCTACGACGGGTTCCTCTACTCGATCGGCTTCCTCGTAGCCTGGCTCGTCGCTCTGCTGCTCGTCGCCGAGCTGCTGCGCAACACCGGCCGGTTCACGATGGCCGACGTGCTGTCCTTCCGGCTCGCGCAGCGGCCGGTGCGGGCGGCGGCCGGCCTGTCGACGCTCATCGTCACGATCTTCTACCTGCTGGCGCAGATGGCCGGTGCGGGTGGGCTCGTCGCGCTGCTGCTCGGCGTCGACAGCAAGACCGGCCAAGGCCTCGTCATCGCGATCGTCGGCGTCCTGATGATCGCCTACGTCCTCATCGGCGGCATGCGCGGCACTACCTGGGTGCAGATCATCAAGGCCGGGCTGCTCATCGTCGGCGCCGCGGTCATGGTCGTGTGGGTGCTCGGCAAGTACAGCTTCAACGTGTCCGACCTGCTCGGCGCCTCCGTCGACAAGGCCGGCAAGGGAGGCTCGAAGCTGCTCGACCCCGGCGCGCAGTATGGAAAGAGCAGCCTGACCAAGCTGGACTTCCTCTCGCTCGGCCTCGCGTTGGTGCTGGGGACGGCCGGCCTGCCGCACGTCCTGATGCGCTTCTACACGGTGCCGTCGGCCAGGGAGGCCCGCCGCTCGGTCATCTGGGCGATCTGGCTGATCGGCCTGTTCTACCTCTTCACGCTCGTCCTCGGCTTCGGCGCCGGCGCCCTCGTCGGGCCGAAGGAGATCGCGGCCGCGCCTGGCAAGGCCAACTCGGCGGCCCCGCTGCTCGCTTACGAGCTAGGCGGGACGGTGCTGCTCGGCATCATCGCCGCCGTCGCGTTCGCGACCATCCTCGCCGTGGTGGCCGGCCTGACGATCACGGCCAGCGCGTCGTTCGCACACGACGTCTACAACAATGTCATCAAGCACGGGGAGGTCACCGGCGAAGGCGAGGTCCGGGTCGCGCGGCTGACGGCTGTCGTCATCGGCATCATCGCCATCATCGGCGGCATCCTGGCCAACGGCCAGAACATCGCGTTCCTGGTGGCGCTCGCCTTCGCCGTCGCGGCCAGTGCCAACCTGCCGACGATCCTGTTCTCGCTGTTCTGGCGGCGGTTCAACACCCGCGGCGCGCTGTTCAGCATCTACGGCGGCCTGATCTCGTGCCTGGTGTTGATCATCTTCTCACCGGTCGTGTCGGGCAAGCCCGCCAACCCGGCCACCGGCAAGAGCCCGTCAATGATCACCGACCCGTCAGTCGACTTCCACTGGTTCGGGCTCGACAACCCCGGCCTCGTCACGATCCCGCTGTCGTTCCTGCTTGCCATCATCGGGACGCTCACCAGCCGTGGGAGCTCGACGCCCGAGAAGGCGGCCGAGATGGAGGTCCGCTCGCTCACCGGCGCGGGTGCCGAGAAGGCGACCGCCGTGCACTGAGGCGGTACGACTCGGTGTGCGACACCGACAGCGCGAGGAGGCCGACTTCCGCCCGTCCCTAGAATGAACAGGTGACAGTTCAGCCGATCCGCCTGTTCGGCGACCCCGTGCTGCGCACTCCGGCCGACCCGGTGACCGTGTTTGACAAGGAGTTGCGCCGGCTGGTAGCCGACCTGACCGAAACCATGATCGACGCGCCGGGCGCCGGACTGGCCGCGCCGCAGATCGGTGTCGGGCTGCGGGTGTTCACCTACCGGGTCTCGGAGGAGGAGCAGGGCCACCTGATCAATCCGGTGCTGCACTTCCCTTCCGAGGAGACCCAGGACGGCCCGGAGGGCTGCCTGTCGATTCCCGGGCTGACCTGGGACTGCCGCCGGCTCGAGCACGTCGTGGCGCACGGCCAGAACTGCTACGGCGATCCGATCACGGTGGTCGGCACCGACCGGCTCTCGCGCTGCATCCAGCACGAGACCGACCACCTGGACGGGGTGCTGTTCGTCGACCGGCTGGACCCGCAGACCCGCCGGGCCGCGCTGGCCGAGATCCGCAACGCCGAGTGGGCCGGCCTCGCGCCGCCGGTGGTGAAGCTCAGCCCGCACGGCAGCCGTCCGGGCGTGTTCGGCCAGCCTCGGTGAGGTTGCTGTTCGCGGGTACCCCGGCAGTGGCGGTGCCGTCGCTGCGCGCCCTGCTGCGGCACCCCGCGCACCAGGTGGTCGCGGTGCTGACCCGCCCTCAGGCCCCGGCCGGGCGAGGCCGGCGGCTGACCCCGTCGCCGGTGGCCGAACTGGCCGGGCAGGCCGGCGTCGAGGTGCTGAGCCCTGACCGGCCCTCGGATGCCGATTTCGTGCGCCGGCTGGCCGAGCTGGACGTCGACTGTGCGCCGGTGGTCGCCTACGGCGCGCTGCTGCGCGAGCCGGCCCTGAGCCTGCCCCGGCACGGCTGGGTCAACCTGCACTTCTCACTGCTGCCGGCCTGGCGGGGCGCGGCGCCGGTACAACACGCCGTCCTGCACGGCGACGACACCACCGGCGCCTCGACCTTCCGGATCGGGCCGGGGCTGGACGACGGGCCGGTGTTCGGGGTGCTGACCGAACGGGTGCGGCCCGGCGACACCAGCGGTGAGCTGCTGGCCCGGCTGGCCGAGGCGGGCGCCCAGCTACTGGTGGCCACCCTGGACGGCATCGCCGACGGCTCGCTGCGTCCCCGGCCCCAGCCGGCCGACGGGGTGTCCTACGCGCCGAAGCTGACCGTTGCCGATGCCCGGATCGACTTCGGCCAGCCCGCCCTGGCGGTGGACCGCCGGATCCGGGCCTGCACGCCGGAGCCCGGCGCCTGGACCGCTTTGCGGGACGGCCGGCTCAAACTGGGACCGGTGACGATCGCCCCCGGGGTCGCGGGGTCCGCGCCGCTGGCCGCCGGCGAGTTGCTGGTCGACAGGAGCACCGTGCTGGTGGGCACCGCCACCGACCCGGTGCGGCTGGGTAGCGTGCAGCCGGCCGGCAGGAAGCCGATGCCGGCCGCCGACTGGGCGCGCGGGCTGCGGCTGGAACCGGGTGAGCGGCTTGGCTGAGAACACCGACGACCGGCGGCGGGGCAGCCGATCCAACCCCGGCCGTTCGCAGTCCGAGCGGCGGCAGGGCAGCCGATCCAACCCTCGCCGCTCCCCAGCCGACGACTCGCCGGCGGGCGCTCAGCGCGGCCGTCCGGTCCCCGCCGAGCCGGCCGACGCGCCCCGTGCGGCGGCCTTCGCGGTGCTGCAGGCGGTCAGCGAGCAGGACGCCTACGCCAACCTGGTGCTGCCCCGGCAGCTCAGCGAGGCCGGCCTCACCGGCCGGGACGCGGCCCTTGCCACCGAACTCGGCTACGGAACCCTGCGGGCCACCGGCACCCTGGACGAGGTGCTGCGCCGGTGCGCCAGCCGGGACCTCGCCGACATCGAGACCCCGGTGCTGAACCTGCTGCGCCTGGGCGCCTACCAGCTGCTGCGCACCCGGATCCCGACCCACGCGGCGGTGGCCACCACCGTCGACCTGGCCCGGGCCACCGGCAATGCCCGGGCCGCCGGTTTCGTCAACGCCGTGCTGCGCAAGGTCAGCGCCCGCGATGCCGACGGCTGGTGCGACGAGATCGCCCGGGACGCCTCGCCGCTGGGCAAGCTGGCGGTCCGCTACAGCCATCCGGGCTGGATCGTGGCCGCCTTCGCCGACGCCCTCGGCGACCGGCTCTCCGAACTGCCGGCGGCGCTCGCGGCCGACGACGAGCGTCCCGAGACCCACCTGGTGGGCTGGCCCGGCCGGATCGATCAGGCCGAGCTCGCTGCCGAGGCCGGCGGCCGGCCCGGGCCGTACTCGCCCTACGCGGTGCGGCTCAGCTCCGGCGGCGAGCCGGGCGCGCTGGCCGCCATAAGGCAGCGCCGGGCCGGCGTGCAGGACGAGGGCAGCCAGCTGTGCGCGCTCGCGCTGGCCGAGCTGCCGCTGACCGGGCCGGACGAGCGGTGGTTGGACCTGTGCGCCGGACCCGGCGGCAAGGCCGCGTTGCTGGCCGCGCTGGCCGCCGACCGCGGTGCCCGGCTGACCGCGCAGGAACTGCACCCGCACCGGGCCGACCTGATCGCCCGGGCGACCGAGGGCTGGGACGTCGAGATCCTGGTGGGGGACTCCCGGACCCGGCAACCTGACGCTCGGGGCTATGACCGGGTGCTGCTCGACGCCCCGTGCACCGGGCTGGGCGCCCTGCGCCGGCGGCCCGAGGCGCGCTGGCGGCGCAGTCCCGCCGACCTGGCAGAGCTGACCTCGCTGCAGTCCGAGCTGCTGGCAGCGGCGCTGCGGCTGGTGCGGCCCGGCGGCCTGGTCGGCTATGCCACCTGCTCACCGCACCTGGACGAGACCACGCACCAGATCGAGCGGCTGCTGGCCGGCACCGGCTCGGTGGAGCTGGTCGATGCCCGGCCGGCGTTCGCCCGGGTGCCCGGCACGGATGACTCGGCCATGGTGCAGCTGTGGCCGCACCGGCACGGCACCGACGCCATGTTCTTCGCCGCCCTGCGTCGACTGGCCTGAGGCCCGGGGTAGAACAGGCCGATGCATCTGCGCAATCCTGGCGTGGATTCAGCACGGTGGGCCGGTCCTGCCCACACCGGCGGCACCTAGACTTCGGCATGTGCCCGCTTCAGCTCCGGAACCCATGATCGCCCCGAGCATCCTCTCGGCCGACTTCGCCAACCTGGGTGCCGCGGCCGAGGCGGTGTCGCAGGCTGACTGGCTGCACGTCGACGTCATGGACAACCACTTCGTGCCGAACCTGACGCTGGGCCTGCCGGTGGTCAAGAGCCTGCACCGGGCCACCGACCTGCCGCTGGACTGCCACCTGATGATCGAGGACCCGGACCGGTGGGCGCCCGGTTATGCCGAGGCCGGTGCGGCCAACGTGACCTTCCACGCCGAGGCGGCTCGCGACGTGGTCGGCACCGCCCGGGCGATCCGGGCGGCCGGCGCGCTGGCGGGGCTCTCGGTCAAGCCGGGCACCCCGATCGAGCCCTACCTGGACGTCCTCACCGAGTTCGACACCCTGCTGGTGATGTCGGTCGAACCCGGCTTCGGCGGCCAGCAGTTCATGCCCGAGGTGCTGAGCAAGGTCCGCACCGCCCGCCGGCATGTCAACTCCGGCCACTTGCGGTTGTTCATCGAGATCGACGGCGGGATCAGCGCCGACACCATCGAGCAGGCCGCCGAGGCCGGCGTGGACGTCTTCGTCGCCGGTTCGGCCGTGTACGGGGCCGACGACCCGGCCCGCGCCGTCGAGCGGCTGCGCGAGCAGGCCCGGGCGGGGATGGCACGCTGCGCCTACGCGGCCGGCCGGCTATGACCCTGGTGCAGCCCAGCGACGCCGAGATCGCCGCGGTCCGGCTGGCCGCCGAGCTCGCGGCCCGGGTCGCCGGCCGGACCAGCCCGAACCCGGCGGTCGGCGCGGTGGTGCTCGACCGGGACGGCCGGATCGCGGGCGAGGGCGCGACCCAGCCGGCCGGCAAGGAGCATGCCGAGGTGATGGCGCTGGCCGCGGCCGGCCGCCGGACCGTCGGTGGCACCCTGGTCGTCACCCTGGAGCCGTGCAACCACCTGGGCCGGACCGGGCCCTGCACCGAGGCAGTGATCGAGGCCGGCATCGCCCGGGTGGTCTATGCCGTGGACGATCCCAATCCGGTGGCCGCCGGTGGCGCCGAGCGGTTGCGCCGGGCCGGGCTGCAGGTGCTGGCCGGCGTCGAGGAGGCCGAGGTGCTGCGCGGCGCGCTCGGCCCGTGGCGGCACGCGGTGACCCAGGCCCGGCCGTTCGTGACCTGGAAATTCGCCGGCACCCTGGACGGCCGGGCCGCCGCCGGGGACGGCACGTCCCGCTGGGTCAGCAACGCGGTGTCGCGGGCGGACGTGCACGCGCTGCGGGACGTGGTCGACGCGATCGTGGTCGGCAGCGGAACCGTCCTGGTGGACGACCCGCAGCTGAGCGTGCGCGGCGTCCGGGGCCTGGCGCCCGACCAGCTGGCCGACCGGCAACCGCTGCGGGTGGTGATGGACCGCCGGCACCGGGTGCCGCCGGATGCCCGGGTCTTCGACGAGGTGGCCGAGACGGTG
>DASZEI010000191.1:0-1836 GCA_035940975.1 Jatrophihabitans sp.
CAGCATCCTGGACTTCCCCACCGGCAGCACCGCATCCGGTGCCACGGCAAAGCTCGGCACCAGCAATTCGGTGGTGTTCGTCAACCATTCCGGCGGGGCGATCAACTTGGTCATCACCGTCGAGGGCTACACCGCAAGCACCTCGACCCAGGGTGCCGGCTACCGGCCGGCTCGCATCCGCGATCTCGGCGGTAACACCGTCGCTGCCGGCGCCACCCTGGACGTGCAGGTGGTGGGCCGGGGCGGCGTCCCGACCAGGGGCGTCGCGGCGATCGCCGCCAACTTCACCGCGACCTCCACCGTGACAGCCGGGCAACTGCGGGCCTGGCCCACCGACGGTGTGGAACCGTCGACCTCGCTCGCCAACTTCACCGCGGGCGTGTCGCGCGGCGATCTGGCCTTCGTCAAGCCCGGGGCGGACGGCAAGATCCGGGTGCGTAACAGCAGTGGGGGCAGCATCCACCTCTGGGTTGATGTCGAGGCCTGGTACTACGACGGCGTGTCGAACGCGGTGATCATCGAACAGGGCAGCGCCACCTCGATCCTGCAACCGGTCCTCGGCGGCGCCGTCGAGGGCGCCTACGTCCGTAACGGCGGTGGCCTGTTCCACGGCTACGCCGCCGACCCGGACTCCCTGGACCAGGCTCAGTGGAGCCCGGTGGACAGCAACCTGGAGGCCTTCAGCGGCCAGCCGAGCATGATCCGAGTGCCGTCCGGCAAGTTGCTGATCGCCGTCCTGCACGCCCGCGACGGGGAGGTGTGGACGTTCGAAACGACCTCCGGCGCGACCTGGCCGACCCCGACCTTCGTGCATACCGGCGGCATCATGTCCGCGCCGCCGGTGTCGGGCGCGCTGCCCGACGGCAGCGTCCTGACCTTCGCTGTCGATGCCGACGGCCGGCTGTGGATGTTGTCGGCGGCCGCCGGCAGCTACTGGCAGAGCCTCGGCGATGTCAACCTGGTCGGTGCGATCACCGCGGTGACCCTCTCCGACGGTCTGCAGATCGTCGGGCGTACCAGTGCCGGCACGGTCATCACGGCTGCGTACCGCAACGGGGCACTCGGCGCCTGGACGGACCTGGGTGGGTCGGGCGTCACCGACAAGACCGCGGTCGTGGTGAACCAGGGCCCGCGGGTTCGCATCGTGGCCCGCCAGTCCGACGGCTCGGTGATCACCAAGCTGCAGGGCATCACCGGCAGCTTCCCGGCCACCTGGACGACGGTCGGGACGTCCGGCGCCACCTTCATCGGGGCACCGGCGGTTGGTATCGACCTGGGCAGCGGCACCGATCCCGGAACGGGCAAGGCGTTCATCCTGATCCGCAACGCGATCGATAGCTACCTGTACCAGGCGGATGAGACCGGCGAAGCCACCGGACTGTGGGAGGACTGGCACCTGGTGCCCGGTCAGAGCAACCCGGCCGGCACGGATGCGACCGTGACCAGCTTCGCGGGCGGCGCGAACAATTTCCACTGGATCGCGTCCTACCTCGACATCAACGGCACCCCGAGGATCATCCACGCACCGGTGGTCTGAGCCTGCCCAGCCGGCGGCGGCGAGTAATTCACAACGTCGCCGCCGGCGCCATGGTGAAGCACCGGTCCCGGGTACGCAGGGATCCGTCCAGGCCGAACCTGCGTCAGGTGTCAACCGCGGCATTGTGGTGTTCCTCAGAATCGCCGGCCCGTCCTAGCGCCGTCGTGCGATCCGTTCGACTGCCTTACAAACCCGCTCAAACCGACAAGTTGCTTGTACCCCCGGGTCGCTCGAATGAGGTGCGTCGGGTGAACTGCACGCCGGGCTCCAAGTCGTGTCACGCCTGAGCTGTGTCGTTA
>DASZEI010000192.1:0-2057 GCA_035940975.1 Jatrophihabitans sp.
CGGGTTGCAAGTGGCCGAGCATTCTCCGCGCGGGTGTGGCCGGTGCTGGGTGCGGTGATGGCGGTGGTCATCGCCAGCGGGACCGCGGCACGGGCAACGGGCTCGGACGCCGGGACGTTCCCGGCGGCATCGGGCGGCACGTCGACCACCGCCGACGCCCGGGTCATCCTTCCGGTGACGTCCTGCGCCGACCTGGGCACGGCCGACCTGGACCGGCTGGACGCCCACGTCACCGCCACCGCGACGGTCACCCGCAACGACCACCCCTTCTGCGACGTGCGGGGCTACCTCAGCCCGGTGACCCAGTTCGAGGTGCTCCTGCCGCTGGAGACCTGGCGCGGGAACTACCTGCAGCAGGGCTGCGGCGGGTTCTGCGGCCACCTCGACCTGAGCCTGGAGGACCCCTCCCGGACCAGCGGCTACCAGGCGCCCTACGCCCCGCTCGCCGACGGGGAGATGGTGGTCGCCGCGGACGACCAGGGGCACCAGACGGCCACCAACTCCGACGCCCTGTGGGCGCGGGACGACCTGCAGCTGCGCGTGGTGTTCGGCTACACCTCCGAGCACCAGCTCGCCCAGGCGGCCAAGGCGCTGGTGCAGCTGTTCTACGGGCGGGGGCCCGCCTACTCCTACTTCAGCGGCGTCTCCGACGGCGGACGTGAGGCTCTGGACCTGGCGCAGCGCTACCCGACGGACTTCGACGGGATCATCGCCGGCGCACCCGCCAACAACTGGGCGCCGCTGGCCGGCCTGTTCCAGCCCTGGGCCGCCGCGGTGAACCAGGACCCGCAGGGCGGCCAGATCCTCACCGCGGAGAAGCTCCCGGCGCTGCACGCGGCGGTGATGGCCGCCTGCGCCGACACGCACGGCGTGATCGCCGACCCCCGCGCGTGCACCTTCGACCCCGCGAGCATCCGCTGCCCGGATGCCACCGACACCCCCGACTGCCTGACCGACGAGCAGATCCGCGTGGTCCGAGACGAGTACCGCGGGCCGACCGATCCGCAGGGGCGCAACCTGTTCGACGGCGGGGAGCCCTACGGCTCGGAGCTGGCCTGGGCCGGCTGGCTGGTGATGCCGGCCGCGGACACCGCCGCGCCCGGTGACACCCCCGCGGCGCAGCTGGGCCTGAACTACCTGAACGACATGGCGTTCTGGCCCAACCCGCCGACGCCTTACACCCTGGCCACCGTGCCGTTCACCGCCGCGATGCACCAGCGGCTCGAGCAACTCGGCGGCATCTACAACGCCACCGATCCCGACCTCAGCGAATTCCAGGCCCACGGCGGCAAGATCATCATCTACCACGGCTGGGCGGACCAGGCGATCCCGCCGTTCGCGACCGTCGACTACTACCGGGCCGTCGTGGAGCAGATGGGCGGCTACCCCGCGACCCAGTTGTTCAGCCGGCTGTACATGATCCCGGGCCTGTACCACTGTCCCTGCGGGCAACCGGTCGATGGCGACCCCGCGACCTCCGTGCAGTTCCTGCCGCAGCTCACCGACTGGGTCGAGCGCGGTCAGGCGCCCGGCGCCGTCACCCTGCCCGTCACCGCCCAGACCACCGGCACGCCGCTGACCAGCCTGGACGTCGCGCCGTTCGACCCGGCGCAGCCGGCACCGCAGAACACCGGGCTCAACAGCAACTACGACTACATCGGCGCGACCAGCGACTACCAGCCCGGCAACGCGCTGTGGTGCACCTGGCAGGAACTGCAGCTGACCTGCACCCGGCACTCCTGACCCGGGACCGCTGGTCCTCACCGGCAGTCTGCTCCGCACAGGCCTCGCCGGCCCGGATCCGCGGGGCCGTCCCGGGCCGTGCGGGCGGAAAGCTCACCCAGCCAGCCCGGACGGGGCTTGGCCGTCCAGGTACTACTCGGCGCGGAGACCGAAGACCGCGAGCAGGCGCGGGCCCTGGGGATCGTCGACGAACTCACCGAGCCCGGCGAGCTCTCCCGCGGGCGGTCGCGCTGGCCACTGAGCTGGCCGCCCGGTCCCCGGAGTCCTACCGGCTGGCCAAGGTCCAACTCCACGGCCCCGCGAACGCGGCCTCT
>DASZEI010000193.1:0-1582 GCA_035940975.1 Jatrophihabitans sp.
AACCGCGCCGTGCCGATCGAGAAGGCGGCTACGGTGATCCGTTCCGGGTTCAGGCCGGCGAACAGCGCCGGCAGCGCGGCATCCAGCGAGCCGCCGATCACGTTCTCGATCGGCACCTGCACGTCGTCGAAGTAGCAGAAGAACTGCCGTTCCGGCGAGACCAGCTCCATCTCGATCGGCCGGTACTCCAAGCCCGGCGCGTCGGTCGGCACCACGAACAGCGCCGGACGGATCTGGCCGCCATCGCGCGACGCCGGGGACTGGCCCACCACCAGGACGTAGTCGGCCTGGTCGACGGCAGAGATGTAGTACTTGCGGCCGTTGACGGTGTAGCTGCCGTCCGGCTGCCGCACGGCACTGGTGGAGATGTTGTGCGAGTTCGACCCGGCGTCGGGCTCGGTGATCGCGAACGCCATCTTGATCGAGCCGTTGGCCATCCCCGGCAGCCAGCGCTGCTTCTGCTCGGCGGTGCCGCTCCGGGCAATGATGGTGGCGCAGATCGCCGGCGAGACCACCAGCAGCAGCAGCGGTGCCCCGGCCGCCGCGAGTTCCTCGCAGACGATCGCGAGCTCGGTGATGCCGGCCCCGCCACCGCCGTACTGCTCAGGGATGTTGACCCCGATGAAGCCGAGCTTGGCGGCCTTCTCCCACAGCTCGGTGGTCACCTGGTGCTGGCGCGCCTTGGCCAGCCAGTAGTCGATACCGAACTCGCGTCCGAGATCAGCGACCGCCGCTCGCAACGCCAGCTGTTCGGGCGTTTCGGCAAAGTCCACGGCGGCGCTCCTCGCAGGCGGGGCTGGTGGCCACGACGGTAGTCGGTACGGCCCCGTTCTTCACGCCTGCGCAGTGCCGGCCAGCGGCAGCAGGACGTCCACGAACAGCCCCGGCTCGTTGTCGCGCAACTGCACGGTGCCGCCGTGTGCGGTGACGATCCCGCGGACGATCGCCAGCCCCAGCCCGGTGCCGCCCTCGGCGCGCGAGCGGGCGTCGTCCAGCCGGTAGAACCGGTCGAAGACGTGCTCGCGCTCCCCGGCCGGAACCCCCGGCCCGTCGTCGGCCACCGACAGGCACACCATGCCGGGTTCACCTGCCGGCGCGCTGACCAACACGGTGACCGAGCTGCGGGCATACCGAGCGGCGTTGTCGATCAGGTTCAGCAGCACCCGGTGCAACCCGTCGGAGTCGCCGAGCACCACCGCCGGCAGGCACCGGCCGGCCCGTACCGGCACCCGGGCCTCTGGGTAGCCGGCGACCACCGCGGCCACCAGCTCGTCCAGTCGCACCGGCCGGCGGGCGCGTGGGGCGCTGTCCGGGCCCCCCTCGTCCGAGCGGGCCAGCAACAGCAGGTCGTCGATCAGGTTGGACAGCCGGTCGACGTCCAGCAGCGCGTCACCGGCCAGCTCGCCGACCGCGCCGTCGGCATCCAGCCGCTGCGCCACCTCCAGCTGCAGCCGCAGCGAGGCGATCGGCGAGCGCAGCTCGTGAGCGGCGTCGCCGACGAACCGGCGCTGCTTGGTGGTCGCGGTGTCCAGCCGGTCCAGCATGGTGTTCAGGGTGGTCGCCAGCGTCCGGATCTCATCGG
>DASZEI010000194.1:0-10862 GCA_035940975.1 Jatrophihabitans sp.
GGTGCGCAGGCAGCGCGGCAACCCGCCACCGGGGGCCAGGTCGGGCAGGCCGGGGACGCCGGAACGCTCGTCGGTGCTCCACCGCGACAGCCGCTCGTCGGCGGCGTCCACCGCCAGCGGGCCGGCGGCGAAGACCGCGTAGCTGGCCGGCGCTCCCGGAGCCAGCACCCCGGAGCCGTCCGCATCGGCGCGGGCCGCCCGCCAGCCGCCCCGGGTGTGCGCGGTCAGGGCTGCCCGGGGGCTCAGGGCGTGCGCCGGGTTGCTGGGATGGACCGCCGCCCGCACCGCGCCCCACGGGTCCACCGGGGTGACCGGGGAGTCCGCGCCGAAGGCCAGCGGCACCCCGGCGGCGGCGAACTCCGCCAGCGGGTTGAGCCGGCGGGCCCGCTCGACGCCCAGCCGCTGGGCATACATCCCATGGTCGCCGCCCCAGGTGGCGTCGAAGGCCGGCTGCACCGAGGCGATCAGTCCGGTGGCAGCCAGCGCCGGCACGTCGCCGATCAGCTCGGCATGCTCGATCCGGTGCCCGGCGGCCGGGATCCGCGAGCCGAGCCGCTCGGCGGCCAGCCGCATCGCCGCGACGACCTGGCCGGTGGCGGCATCGCCGATGGCGTGGAAGCCGCCCTGCAAGCCGGCCTCGGTGCATTCGATCAGGTGCTCGGCAAGCTCGGCGGTGTCGTAGCGCAGGTAGCCGCGAGCGTCCGCCCCGCCGGTGGGCAGGTCGAGATAGGGCTGCAGCATGCCGGCGGTGTGCGAGCCGATCGAGCCGTCGCAGAACAGGTCACCGCCGGCGCCCACCGCGCCCAGCTCGGCGGCCGCCGCGGCGCCGTGCAGCTCACCCCAGTACCCGAAGACCTCGGGGTAGGGCTCGGCCTCCGAGCCGCCTTTCCCGTGACCTGCGACCAGGGCCAGCAGCGCGGCCAGGTCCTCGGCGCTGGAGATCTCCGGCCCGGCCATCTCGTGGACGGCGGCCACCCCGTAGGAGGCCGCCTGCCGCAACGCGACCCGCTGCAGCTCGGCACGCTGGCCGGCGGTGATGGCCGAGCGGGCGACGGCCCGCGCGGCGTGGTGGGCGGCCTTGGTGAGCCGGCCGTCGGCCGAGTAGCCGTCCAGGCCGGCGATGCCCGGCACCGAGGCCAGCAGCGCGGAGGACACCACGGCCGAATGGGCGTCGGTGCGGGCCAGGTACACCACGCCGCCGTAGCTGGCCCGGTCGAGTTCGGCGGCGGTCGGCGCGCGGCCCTGCGGCCAGCGGGTCTCGTCCCAACCCGAGCCGAGCAACGGGCGGCCGCCGCTGGCTCTGGCGGCGCGCTCCACCGCTTGCAGCGCCTCGGCCAGCGAGCCGGCAGCGCCCAGCTCCAGCCCGCTCAGGGACAGGCCGGTGTCGGTGGTGTGAAAATGCGCGTCGACGAAAGCCGGGATGACCAGCGCTCCGGCGAGGTCGACAGTGCGCTCGGCCGACAGGTCCGCAGCCGACCCGGCATCGCCGAGCCAGGCGATCTCGGAGCCGGAGACCAGCAGCGCGCTGGCATCGCGGGCCCCCGGGCTGTAAACCCGCGCGTTGATGAGCAGGGTGCGCACCACGCGAGTGTGCCAGCCATGTCTGTGACGGGTCGAGGCACTGAGGCTGGCTCAGCTGTGTCCGATCGAATACGGTTCCGTAAAGACTTTCAGGAGGCTTGCCCCATGTCAGCCAGTATCGAGGACGTAGCAAAGCTGGCAGGCGTCTCGATAGCCACCGTGTCACGGTCCCTGCGCGGACTGCCCGACGTCGCCGCGGCCACCCGGGACAAGGTGCTGACGGCGGCTCGTGAACTGGATTACGTCGCCTCGCCGTTCGCCGCCCGGCTGGCCAGCGGCCGTTCCTCCACCCTGGGCGTGGTCGTTCCGTTCGTCAACCGGTGGTTCTTCGCCGAGGTGCTCGGCGCGGTCGAGTCGGTGCTCAGCGCCGCCGGCTACGACCTGCTGCTGCACAACCTCGCTGACAGCGAGGGCCGGGAACGGTTCTTCTCGGTGCTGCCGATGCGCAAGCGGGTGGACGCCGTGCTGGTGGTCAGCCTGGCGCTCACCGACGACGAGGTGGCGGCCCTGAACACCCTGGAACTGCCGGTGGGGGTGCTGGGCGTCAAGCACCCGGGGCTGTCATCGGTGCGGATCGACGACGAGGCGGCGGCTCGCACCGCGGTGGAGCACCTGCTGTCGCTGGGCCACCGCCGGATCGCACTGATCGGCGGCGACACCGATGACCCGATGCGTTTCACCCCGCCGCATCACCGCGGCACCGGTTACCGCAAGGCGTTGCAGGCGGCCGGCGTCACCCCGCCGGAGGGCCTGGAATGCCTGGGCTACTTCACGGTCGCCGGTGGCGAGGCGGCGATGCTGAACCTGCTGCACCGGGGCGAGCGGCCCACCGCGGTGTTCGCCGAGTCCGACGAGATGGCCTACGGCGCGATCCGGGCCATCCGGCGGTCGGGGCTGCGGGTGCCCGAGGACATCGCGGTGATCGGGTTCGATGACCATGCCACCGCCGACCTGATGGACCTGACCACGATGCGCCAACCCGTCGGTGAGCAGGGCGCGCTGCTGGCCCAGTCGCTGCTGTCGGCGCTGGTCAAGGAGGCCGAGCCCACCGACGTGGTGCTGGAGACCGAGCTGGTGGTCCGGGGCAGCACGGTCGCCTCGGCCAGCGTGTACGCCGACCCGGCCGGCTCGACCGACTGACGGTCCACTTCCCGTTCGGGCCGGGCTAGCTCGGCTGCCGCAGGCTCGTTTCCGGCGCGCCGGGATGACTCGCCGTGGCTTCCGACGGGTCGGCGTGCCGCGCGGCGGCCAGCTCGGCGGCGGTCGGCGGGTTGGCACCGGCCCGGGCGCAGGTCAGGGCCGCCACCAGGATCGCCTCGGCCACCGCGGCTGCCACCGCCGCCGAGGCGGGCGCCGCGGCGCTGAACCCGGCGGTGACCAGCGCGTTGATCAGCCCGGCCATGAAGGCGTCGCCGGCCCCGACGGTGTCGACGACCGTCACCGGACGAGCCGGCACCGCCGCGACCTCACCGTCGCCGGCCAGCAAGCGCGCTCCCCGGCCTCCGTCGGTCACCACCACCACGGCGGCTCCCAGCCCCTGCCAGTGGCGCAGCACCTGATCGGCGCCCTGCCCCGGGTAGAGCCAGTCCAGGTCCTCGGCCGAGGCCTTGACCACATCGGCGAGCCCCACCATCGCCTCGACCTGCTCGACAGCCGAGCGGTGCTCGGGCAGCAGCGCTGGTCGGATGTTGGGGTCGTAGCTGACCACCACCGGCTGCCGGCCGCGGCGCCGGCGCAGCTGGTCGGCGATGACGCCGGCACCGGGCTCGGTCCAGGACGCCAGCGAGCCGGTGTGGATCCAGGAGGTGTCGGCCGGCATCCGGTCCAGCTCGGCGGTGCGCCACTGCCAGTCCGCGGTGCCGGTGCGGTAGAAGTCGTAGGCTGCGTTGCGCTCGGCGTCCAGGCTCACCACGGCCAGCGTGCTGGACTCGGCGGCGTGGACGGCATAGGACAGGTCGACGCCGTTGGCCTCGGCATGCGCGCGCAACTGCCTGCCGAAGGCGTCACCGGACAGCCGGGCCAGCAACCGGGCCGGCTGCCCGAGCCGGGCCAGGCCGATCGCGACGTTGAACGGGCTGCCGCCCGGATGGGCGAGGTAGCTCTTCGGCCCGGTCGCGCCCGCGTCGGCCTCCTGCATCACCAGGTCGATCAGCGCCTCGCCGATCACGCACACCATGGCCACGACGCTATCGCGCGGAAGTTATCGTGTGCCGGGTGACCCGTGTGATGCTGCTGGATTCAGCCAGCCTGTACTTCCGTGCCTTCTACGGTGTGCCCGACACCGTCACCTCCCCGGACGGGATGCCGGTCAACGCCGTGCGGGGCTTCACCGACAGGGTCTCGACGCTGATCACCCGCTACCGGCCGACCGACTTCGTCGCCTGCCTGGACTACGACTGGCGCCCGGCGTTCCGGGTCGCGCTGCTGCCCTCGTACAAGGCGCACCGGGTGGAGTACACCACTGCCAGCGGTACCCCGGACGTCGAGGCGGTGCCGGACCTGCTCGAGCCGCAGGTGCCCATCCTGCTGGCGGTGCTCAAGGCTGCCGGGCTGTGCTCGGTCGGCGCCGACGGGTTCGAGGCCGACGACGTGATCGCGACGCTGGCACACCGCTACGGCGGGCGCGGCGTCGAGGTGGACGTGGTGTCCGGTGACCGCGACCTGATCGACCTGGCCACCGACCGGGTGCGGGTGCTCTACACCGGCAAGGGGATCGCCAACATCGTGGCCTTCACCCCCGAGGAGGTGCAGGCCCAGTACGGCGTGCCGGCCGGCCACTACGCCGACTTCGCGATGCTGCGCGGCGACCCGTCGGACGGGCTGCCCGGCGTGGCCGGCATCGGAGCCAAGACCGCGGCCACGGTGGTGGCTCAGTTCGGGACGATCGAGCAGATCGTGGCGGCGGCGAAGTCCGGCGACAAGGCGATGAGCAGCTCGGTACGCGCCAGGGTGCTGGCGGCGCTGGACTACCTGGCGGTGGCTCCCGCGGTGGTGCGCGGGCGCACCGACGTTCCGGTGGACGAGCTGCCGACGGCGATTCCCGCCAAGCCGGCGGATCCGGAGATGCTGGCCGCCCTGGGTGAGCGGTTCGGCATCCAGAGCGCGATGGACCGGCTGACCACCGCGCTGGCCAAGGTGGCAGGCTGACGGGCATGGCTGGCGGCATGGTTGATAGCGCGAAGCACGATCTGCACCGCTACCTGCAGCAGGGCCGCGACGCGCTGCTGTGGAAGCTGGAGGGCCTGTCCGAGTACGACATCCGCCGGCCGATGACGCCCACCGGCACCAACCTGCTGGGCCTGGTCAAGCACGTTGCCAGCCTCGAACTCGGTTACTTCGGCGACACGTTCGGCCGGCCGAGCCCGGTAGCACTGCCCTGGTTCGACGACGATGCCGAACCCAACGCGGACATGTGGGCCACCCCCGCCGAGAGCCGTGCGCAGATCGTCGAGCTGTACCACCTCAGTTGGACGCACGCCGACCAGACGATCGAGCAGCTACCGCTGGATGCCGTCGGCGGGGTGCCTTGGTGGCCGGCCGAGCACCGCGCGGTGACGCTGCACCGGGTGCTCGTGCACATGGCCACCGAAACGCACCGCCACGCCGGGCACGCCGACATCATCCGGGAACTGATCGACGGCGCCGCGGGATTGCGCGAGGGCAATACCAACCTGCCGGACGTGGACGAGGCCGGGCTGGCCGATTACCGGCAGCGGCTGGAAGCGGCGGCCCGCTCAGCCGGCTGATCTGCCCACCGTGAAGACAGCCGCTGACTGCTTGCGTTTGCTGGCTCTAGAGTTGCTGGGCGATCACGCCACGCCGCAGCGCCGAGCAGGCCGCCGCCGCGGTGGCCCGGATGCCCGGGTCGATCGCGTCGGCCCGGGCCAGCTGCTCGAGCAGGTCCAGCAGCTGGCGCATCCAGCGCACGAAGTCGCCGGCCGGCAATCCGGTGCCGTCGTCGGACATCGAGTTGAGCACCCGGTCCAGCGAGTCGCCCTTGGCCCAGCGGTAACTGGCCCAGACGAAGCCGAGATCCGGTTCGCGCGACAGCGGCAGGCGGTGGGTGCCCTCGTGCTCGCTGACCTCGGCCCACAGCCGCAGGGTGTCGCGCAGCGCGTCGCGCAGCGGCCCGGTGGGTAGCTTCGGCGCCGCCGGCTCGTCCCGGCGGGCCTCGTAGACCATCGTCGAGCAGATCCCGGCAAGCTCGGCAGCGTTGAGCCCGGACCAGGCGCCGCTGCGCAGGCACTCGGCGATCAGCAGGTCTGATTCGGACCAGATCCGCGACAGCTGGCGCCCGGCTTTGGTGATCGTGTCGCCGGTAGCGCCGAGGTTGCCGGTAACCGCGGTGTCCCCGATGGCCGCGGTCTCGCCGTTGGCTGTAGCGCCGCCGTTGGCTGTAGCGTCGCCAGCGACCGCGGTGTCGCCGTGCTGGACGGCCGGGCTCATGTAGCCGCGCTCGGTGAGCAGCGCGCAGACCTGGTCGAAGGTCCGCGACAGCGAATGGGTACGGCCCTCGGCCCGCTGGCGCAGCGCGTCGTTCTCCCGTCGCAGCCGGCCGGCTCGCTCCGCCCACCGGGCGTGCTCGTCGCGGTCGTGGCAGCCATGGCAGGGATGGGCTCGCAGCGCCGCCCTCAGGCCCGCGAGTTCGGTGTCGTCGGCCGCGCCGTTGCGCTCGCGCCGTCGCGCCGGCTGGTCGGCGATCCTGAGATTGCGGATCGAGGAGGCGACGTCCTTGCGGGCGGCCGGGCTGCGATGGTTGAAGTGCTTGGAGATCGGCAGCCGGCCGAGCACCTCGACGGCGTGCGGAAAGTCCAGCGGGGTGACCGGGCCGGCCCAGCGGTCCTCGGTCACCACCAGCGGCCGCGGGTCGGCGATCGGCGAGGTCCCGGGGTCCACGACGACCGCCAGGCCCGCCCGCCGCCCGGACTGGATCCGGATCACATCGCCGGCACGCAGCGCCTCCAGCGACTGCACCACCGCGGCCCGACGGTCCGAAACACCTTTGCGCGACAGCGACTTCTCCCGTTCCGAGATCCGGGTGCGCAGCTCCTGGTACTCGGCGAAGTCACCGAGGTGGCAGTGCATCCGGTTCTCGAAATCGGCCAGTGCCTTCTCGTTCCGGCTGATCTGGCGGGTCAGCCCGACCACCGAGCGGTCGGCCTGGAACTGCGCGAAGGACGATTCGAGCAGCGCGCGGGCGGTGTCGCGGCCCACCTGGGACACCAGGTTGATCGCCATGTTGTAGGACGGCCGGAACGACGAGCGCAACGGGTAGGTGCGGGTCGAGGCCAGCCCGGCGACCCGTGCCGGATCGATCTCGGGGCCCCACTGCACCACCGCGTGACCCTCGATGTCGATCCCGCGGCGGCCGGCCCGTCCGGTCAGCTGCGTGTACTCCCCCGGCGTCAGGTCGGTGTGCGTCTCGCCGTTGAACTTCACCAGCCGCTCCAGCAGCACCGTCCGGGCCGGCATGTTGATGCCCAGCGCCAGGGTCTCGGTGGCGAACACCACCCGCACCAGGCCCCGGACGAACAACTCCTCCACGACCTCCTTGAACGCCGGGATCATGCCGGCGTGGTGGGCGGCGATGCCCCGCTGCAGGCCTTCGGAGAACTCCCAGTAGCCCAGCACGTCCAGGTCCTCGGCGGCCAGGTTGGCCGTCCGGTTCTCCACCAGCAGCCGGATGTCCTCGCGCTCGTCGTCGGTGGTCAGGCGCAGGTTGGCCGCCACGCACTGCCGGACGGCGGCGTCGCAACCGGCCCGGCTGAAGATGAAGGTGATGGCCGGCAGCAGGCCTTCCCGGTCCAGCCGGCTGATCACATCCGGGCGCGCCGGCGGGCGCCAGCGCGGCCCCGGCCCGCCGCGGTAGCGGTCGCGGCCACCCGGATGGCGCGGCCCGGCCAACTCCGTGCTGCGCATCCGGTCCCGGACGTAGCGCAGCAGCGTCGGATCGACCCGGACGCTGTCGTGCGCGGCGCCGCTGCCACCACCCTGCGCGGGCTCGGTGTTCTCGGCGAACAGGTCGAACATCCGGCTGCCCACCAGCATGTGCTGCCACAGCGGCACCGGCCGCTCCTCGTGCACGATCACCCGGGTGTCCCCGCGCACCTCGACCAGCCAGTCGCCGAACTCCTCGGCGTTGGAGACGGTCGCCGACAGCGACACCAGCCGCACCGAGTCGGGCAGGTGGATGATCACCTCTTCCCAGACCGCGCCCCGGAACCGGTCGCCGAGGTAGTGCACCTCATCCATCACCACGAAGCCGAGGCCGGTGAGGGCGTCGCTGCCGACGTAGAGCATGTTGCGCAGCACCTCGGTGGTCATCACCACGATCGGCGCGTGCGGGTTGATCGCGTTGTCGCCGGTGAGCAGCCCGACATTCGCCGGTCCGTAGCGCTGCAGCAGGTCGTTGTACTTCTGGTTGGACAGCGCCTTGATGGGCGTGGTGTAGAAGCACTTCTGCCCGACGGCCAGGGCCAGGTAGATCCCGAACTCGCCGACCACCGTCTTGCCGGCGCCGGTGGGCGCGCAGACCAGCACGCCGTCTCCCTCTTCCAGCGCCTGGCAGGCCTGCACCTGGAAGTCATCGAGGTCGAAGCTGTAGCCGGCCTGGAACTCCGTCACCCGCGGGTACTTCGTCCGCCGACGAGACTGGGCATACCGCTGCGCCGGCGAGGACATAGCTCAAGGGTACGGGCCGAGCCGGTCAGCGGGCCCGGTGTGCCGGACGGCGGGTCGAGCGGGCCGGCCGGTGGGCCGGTGTGCCGCGCGCCGGGGTTGAGCGGGTTCAGCCGGCCGGCTCGGCCGCCTGCTCGCACAGCAGCAGGATCGTGGCGGCATCGACGCTGGGCAACAACACGACCAGCGCCGACCAGCCGGGCTCTGCCAGGCCGAGCGCGGCCGACCGTCGAGCCATCGCGCGACGGCGCCGGCCCGTGGCCGGGTCGGGCGCAGGTTCGCTCACCTGGCACCGCCGGGGCGGCACGGATGCGCGGCGCGCTGGTGGGACTGCCTCATGACAAGAGCTTAAATCGAACAGGTTTTCGAATCAAGCCGCAACGCCAGCGGTTCCGGTCGGGAGTGAGCCGTCGGCTCCCGAGCGGTCCGGGACGGGGCTGCGGCGCCGGCGCGGCTCAGGGCAGCTCACTCCACTCCGAGGTCTGCGGGCGGCCACCGGGCAGCTTCTCCGGCAGCGGGTCCACCATCGAGGCCACGTCGTCGGGCAGCTGCTCGGCCTCGGCCTCCCGGCGGGCCCGCCGCCGGTCGTGCAGGAAGCACCACAGCACCGCCAGCTCGAACAGCAGGCACATCGGCAGCGCCATCGCGACCATGGTGATCGGATCGGTGGACGGGGTCGCGACGCCGGCGAACAGGAAGATCAGGAAGATCCCGATCCGCTGGCCGCGCTTGAGCAGCGAGAACGGCAGCACCCGGACGGCGTTGAGCATCACGATCAGCAGCGGCAGCTCGAACGAGGCGCCGAAGATGGTGAGCATCAGAATGACGAACGAGATGTAGTTCGTGACGTCCAGGCCGGCCTGGGTCTCGCTGCCGGCCTGGGTGATCAGCACGTCCAGACCCTTGTACAGGGTGAAGTAGGCCAGCCCCATCCCGGCGGCGAACAGCACCGTGGAGATCCCGACGAAGGCGATCGTCCAGCGCTTCTCGTGCCTGCGCAGGCCGGGAGTGACGAAGGCCCACAGCTGGTAGAGCCACAGCGGGGCGGTGAGGATCGCGCCCGCCACCACCGAAACCTGGAGCCGGATCGTGAAACCGTCCAGCGGCGCGCGGAACAGCAGCTTGCACTGCTCGGCGCTCTGGTTGAGCGCGCCCAGGCGGTGCTGGTAGGGAATGTTGCAGTACGGCTGCTTCAGGATCGACAGCAGCGGGTTGTAGACCAGCCAGCCGACGATCGCGCCGAGCGCGATGATGATCATCACGACGATCAGCCGCCTGCGCAGCTCGCGCAGGTGGTCCAGGACCGACATCCGGCCTTCGGGATTCGCCTTCGCCGAGCGCCGGAGCGACCGGGTCATCGCAGCCGGTCCGCCGCGGCCTGTAACCGTGCTCCCAGCCCAGCCAGCTCCGCCATCAGCTGCTCGAGCCGGGCGCGCTCAGCAGCCAGTCGCCGGGTCTTCCAGGTCAGCTCGTAGCCGGCGAAGCCGAGCACGACCAAGGCGAACACGAGGGCGAAGCCCCACGCCGCGACCACGATCCAAGCCTGCATGATTGGCCAGCTTACTGTTCGCGGTAGACGGCCAGCGCCTGAGCGGCCGAGGCCTCGACATCGCGGGCCAGCCAGTCCGGCGCCAGCACCGTGACCGCTCCCCCGGACCGCCGGACCAGCGCCGCCACCCAGGCCGGGTTGGCCACCCGCAGCGTCACCCGAAGCGACTGGCCGGCCTGCTGCACCGACTCGCACGGGTAGTAGTCACTCACCCACTCCCAGCCGGGGCCGAGCCGCAACTCGACCAGCAGGTGCTCCGGCGCCGGCCGGTACACCCCGGCGCTCACGTCGCTCAGCGTCACGTTGGCCGGCACCCGGGCCGGCTCGTCGAGCAGCGTGGCGTCCTCGATCCGGTCCACCCGGAAGATCCGCATGGCCTCGGCCCGGCGGCACCACGCTTCCAGATAGCCGATCTCCTCGGCGACGAAGACCCGGACCGGATCGATCACCCGGTGCGTCGTCTCGTCCCGGTTGGCGGAGTAGTAGTCGAGTTCGACGGCCCGCTTCTGCTCGACCGCCTGCTGGGCCAGCTTCATCCACCGATCGCGGCCGGTCAGCCTGATGTCGACCGCGTCGGCGTCCAGGTGCTGGCCGGCCGCTGCCTCGATCTTGGTCAGAGCCCGCTCGGCGGCACCGCCCTGGGTACCGCCCGGGACGTCGGTCAGGGTGCGCAGCGCGACCGCCAGCGTCATCGCCTCGGTCGCGGTCAGCTTCAACGGCCGGCTCAGGCCGCCGTCGTAGGTGACCGACACGGTGTCCCCGTCGAACATCAGGTCGATCAGGTCCTCGGGCCCGGAGCTGCGCCCGCACAGCCAGAGCATCTCCAGCTCCTTGCGCAGCTGCTCCTCGCCGATCCCGAACGTGGCGGCGGTCTCGCTGATCGAGGCCACCCCCTGGGACAGGATGTAGGGCACCAGGGCCAGCAGCCGGGAGAGCTTGTCGCTGGTGTCGGTCATCGCCGGCCGCCGCTGGATGCCAGATCGTCGGCTGCCTCGGCTGCCTCGGCGGGCGCCGGCCGCCGGTTCCCGCCCGGCGAACCGCCGGTGACCCCTTC
>DASZEI010000195.1:0-3032 GCA_035940975.1 Jatrophihabitans sp.
ATCCACGTGCTCTACCTGATCGGCTGGGGCAACCGGATCGGCACCCTCTACAACTGGCTCCGCAGTCTCGTGTTCTCCAAGAATCGTGCCAACCGGGTCATCACGTATGAGAAGGCACACGAGGAACTCCTCCACCCGCAGCGGACGGCCGCGGAGCCCGCGTCACCGGCATTGCCCAGTGCCTCGGTGAACGCCGCCGCCGGGGTGCCGTCGGACCCGTTGTCACCGGCACGTCAGGAGGCCGACTAGCCCGGATCTTTCACGGTCATGATCATCTCGATGGCCGTCGGGGTTCTTGTCCCGCGTGGCCGTGAGAATCGCATCTGGGTGTGACGGATCGGCCGAGGTCGCTCGGGTGGGCGCCGGTTCCACTGGCCGGCCGGTTCCTGGGATCGTCGGGACGGGATGGGCTCGGGTCAGCCGGTGTCGGCCAGTGGTGGCCCACTCCGCCGGGCGAGGGCGTCGAGCGCCTGCAGGGCGAGCGCGGTGAACGGTGCGGTGGCGGCCAGGTGCAGCAGCCGACGGCGGCCGGTGCGCGCGTGGCGGGCCGGGATGGAAAGCAGCCGCAGGCGCAGCCGCTTGGGCTCCCAGCGGCGGGCATCGTGTCCGGTCAGGGCGAGGGTCTGCATCCAGGCGAGCAGGTCGGCGGCGAGCGCCACCAGGGCGCACCAGATCTCGTTCTGGGCGAAGTCGTGCAGCGGCAGGTTGCTCAGGCCGGTGTCCTTCGCGGCACGGATGCGGTCCTCGGCGCGGGCGCGGCGGCGATGCCGCAGCTCGAGGTCGGCCAGCTGGCCGCGGCGGGTGTTGGTGACGAAGGCGGTGATCCGCATGCCCTCGACGTCGGTGATCCGCAGCTGGGCGCCCGGATGCGGGCGTTCCTTGCGCACGATCAGCCGCATCCCCGGCGGCCAGCCGGAGAGGTCGAACAGCCCGGTCAGCTCGGCCACGAACGCGCCGGGGCGGACGCACCGGTCGGCGTCGTAGGCAGGCGTCCAGGCGTCGGCCGAGATGCTGGCCAGCTTCTTCTGGATCGAGGCCAGGTCGCCGGGCAGGGAGAACCCGACCGAGTAGGACAGCCGGCGCCGCGTCAGCCACTCCAGCAGCTCATGGGTGCCGCCGGCGCCGTCGATGCGGACCAGCACCTTCTTGCCGCGCGGATGCCCACCGGGTAGCTGGGCCAGCGCGGTGCGGATGACCGCCTTGTGGTCGGCCACGGTGTTCGATCCGGCGTTGCCGGCGCGCAGCAGGAACGCCAGCGGCTCCCCGGTCCCCTCGCGCCCGTGATCGACGAACGCCCACAGCGGATGGAAGCCGAAGCCGCGCTTGAACGTCGGTGCCGCCGACTCCTTCTCCGAGTGCGCCGTCACCAGGGTGGCGTCCACGTCGATCACCAACGGCGACGCGGCGCTGGCGTCGTGGTCGGGGGCGTGCGCGCCGGCCAGCGACCACGCGGTCGCCCGGGCGGTCGCTCGTGCCGAGGCGATCGCGGCCAACGCGGCCGGGGCGTCGGCGGCCAGGGTGTCGATCAGCCGCGACACCGTCGGATCCGAGGCGACCGGACCAAATACCTCCGGCGCGGCGCGCAGCTGCGCCAGATCGGCCAGACAGTCCCCGCCGATGGCTAGCGAGATCGCCAGGTCCAGCAGAATCTTGCCCGGATCGTGGCGGGCCAGCGGCCGCCGCCACGGCTTGAGTGCCTGCGAGAGGGCGGTGTCGAGACCGACGGCCTCCGCCGTGCGCAGCAGCAGGACCGCCCCGGCGTTCGGCACGACGCTGGACCCGTGCCCGTCGACGGTCAGACGCGGGTATCGCCCGCTACGCTTCTTCACCAGAAAGGTGCCTCCTGGCCCGCGCGGATATTGCCCTCAGCAAGCAACATCCTTGCAGGTCAGAGGCACCTTTCGCGTTCCTGGATCCAGCGCCCAGATTATGCGCGATGAAAGCGCCGGGCTAGGGGAGCAGGAGCTGCTCGACGCCCGCCGGGCGGTGATCGACCACTGAGGTTTTCTCACCAGGCTTGACGGCCTGATTGGCATCGCCGCTGGTCGCAGCCGAAATATTGGACAAGGCGCGGGCTCCCGAGGTGAAGATCGTCTCGCCAAAGGCCGATCTCCACTTCCCCGGGAGCCCGCTGTGTCTCATCGTGCCAGCCTGGACGTGTCCGCCTCGGTCCTGAAGGCCGTGACCGGCTGGATCGCCCAGCACCGCCGGCGGCCCGGATCCCGCCCGGCACAGCGCGCCGGCACCGTGCACACCCAGGTCGCCCTCGCGCTGCGCTGGCTGCGCCACCGACTGGACCTGCGCACCCTGGCAGCCGAGGCCGGCCTGAGCATCGCCACCGCCTACCGCTATCTGCACGAAGCGCTCGATGTGATCGCCGCGCACGCCCCCTCACTCGACCACGTCCTGGACCGCGCGCACGCCGCCGGGCTGCCCTTCGTGTGCCTGGACGGCACGCTCATCCCGACCGACCGGGTCGCCGCCCGCGCCGAGCGCGGCCATCACCTGTGGTACTCCGGCTAGCACCACGCCTTCGGCGGGAACGTGCAGGTCATCTTCGATGCGACCGGCTTTCCGCTGTGGGTCTCCGATGTCTGTCCCGGCTCGACCCACGACCTGACCGCCGCTCGCGAACTGGTCCTGCCGGCGCTGTATCCACACGCCGCGCGCGGACTGCCAGGGCTGGCCGACAAGGGCTACACCGGCGCCGGCGTCGGTGTCCACATGCCGATCAAGCACCAACCCGATGGACCGCTGCACACCGACAACCGCTGCTACAACCAGCTGCTCACTGCCCTTCGGGCGCCGAGCGAACGCGGCAACGCCCTGCTCGGCCGGTGGCGCGCCCTCGACCGCGTAACCGTCTGCCCTCAGCGCATCGGCGTCATCGTCGCTGCTGCACTCGTCCTGACCTCACTCGACCGCGGAACGAGGTGAGAAAACCTCAGTGGACGTCATAGACCGTTGACCTGGGCATGTACCACTATCACGAACCAGGGCGAACCCCTCGAATGTGACTGGGGGTCAGGGGT
>DASZEI010000196.1:0-3390 GCA_035940975.1 Jatrophihabitans sp.
CAAGTCGACGGCGGTCCGCGGCCTGGCCGCGCTGCTGCCCGCCATCGACGTGGTGACCGGTTGCCGGTTCGGCTGCGACCCAGCAGCTCCTGAACCGCACTGTCCGGACGGCCCGCACACCGCCGATCCGCACACCGCCAGCCTGCCTGCCGCGACCCAACACACCGACAGCCCCCACACCGCGACGCAACGCAGCACCGATCCGCACGCCGCCAGCCGATACACCGGCATCGCGTCGATGACCGTGCCGGCCCGGCTGGTGGAACTGCCGGTGGGTGCCTCCGAGGACCGGGTGATCGGCTCGCTGGACCTGGAACGAGCGCTGGCGCACGGTGTCCGGGCTTTCGAGCCGGGGCTGCTGGCCAGCGCGCACCGGGGCATCCTCTACGTCGACGAGGTCAACCTGCTGGCCGACCACCTGGTGGACGTGCTGCTCGACGCGGCCGCGATGGGCCGCAACCACGTCGAGCGCGATGCGGTGTCGGTCAGCCACCCGGCGCGGTTCGTCCTGATCGGATCGATGAATCCCGAGGAGGGCGAGCTGCGTCCCCAGCTGCTGGACCGGTTCGGCCTGACCGTGGACGTCTCGGCCAGCCGGGACCCGGCGGTCCGGGTGGACGTGGTCCGCCGCCGGCTGGCAGCCGACGCCGACCCGGAAGGCTTCGCCCGGCAGTGGGCCGACGCCGAGGCCGAACTCGCCGCCCGGATCGTCGCCGCCCGGGCCCTGCTGCCCGAGGTCCAGCTCAGCGACGCGGCGCTGCGCCAGATCGCCGAGGTGTGCGCGGCCTTCGACGTGGACGGGATGCGCGCCGACATCGTCACCGCCCGCACCGCCGCCGCGCACGCCGCCTGGCACGGCCGGACCGAGGTCGTCGAAGAGGACATCCGAGCCGCCGCGCTGCTGGCGCTGCCGCACCGCCGCCGGCGAAACCCCTTCGACCAGCCGGGCTTGGACGCCGACGCCCTGGACGAGGCGCTGGAACGGGCCCGCGACGCCGAACCGGAACCGCCGGAACCCGATCCGGACGGCGGCGGGCTTCCCGAGGAATCCAGCGACGGCGGGCCGCAGGAAAGCCCGCAACCGCACGACACCCAGCAACCGCACGACACCCAGCAACCGCAGGACACCCCGCAATCGCAAGGGAGTCCGCTACCGCAGGACAGTGCGCACCCGCAGGGCGCAAGCAATCAGGACAGCGCCGGACCGCAGAACAGCGAAACCCGACCGGCTGCCACCGGCAAGCCCGGCCGGGCCAAGGTGCTGCGCGGCACCGGCGGTTCGCTGGCCACCCCGGGCCGCCGGGCCGCCGCCCGGACCGGCCGGGGCCGGACCGTCCGCGCCCTGCCGCCCGGCAGCCAAACAGGCCCGATCCACCTGCGCGCGACGGTGACCGCCGCTGCCCCGCACCAGCTCGACCGGGGCCGCGACGCTGGTCCGCTCAAGTTGCACAGCCAGGACCTCAGAAGAGCCGACCAGCGCGGTAAAGAAGGAAACCTGGTGCTGTTCGTGGTCGATGCCAGCGCCTCGATGGCCGCCCGCGCCCGGATGGGCGAGGTGAAGGCTGCGATCCTGTCGCTGCTGCTGGATGCCTACCAGCGCCGCGACAAGGTCGGCCTGATCACCTTTCGCGATAGGGGTGCCGAGCTGGTGCTGCCGCCGACCGGTTCGGTGTCGCACGCCGCCAAGCGGTTGGAAGACCTGGCCACCGGTGGCCGCACCCCGCTGGCGGCCGGGGTGGCCAAGGCCGCCCAGGTGGTCCGCACCGAGTTGCTGCGCGACCCGCTGCGCCGGCCGTTGATCGTCCTCATCACCGACGGCCGGGCCGACACCCGCGCCGCGGCCCGGGCCGGCGCCGGATTGCACCGTCATGACATGGTCATTCTCGATTGCGAGCGGGGCCTGGTCCGGCTCGGCCTGGCGCGACGGCTGGCCTACGACCTGCACGCGCAGTACCTGCCGCTGGCCGAGGTCACCAGCGAACCCCTCACCGCCCTCGTCACCGATTGGCAGGCCGCCTGATGCCGCAGGGAAAACCCGAATCCGTACCGCAGGACGGCCTGACCACCCGGCAGCGCCGCAACCGGCCGCTGACCATGGTGCATACCGGTGCGATGAAAGGTAAGTCCACCGCCGCGTTCGGGATGGCCTTGCGGGCCTGGAACGCCGGCCTCAGCGTCGGGGTGTTCCAGTTCGTCAAGAGCGCCAAGTGGCGGGTCGGCGAGGAGTCGGCGTTCGCCGCGCTGAACAGCGTCTACCAGAGCACCGGTCAGGGAGCGCCGGTGGCCTGGCACAAGATGGGGGAGGGCTGGTCCTGGATCCAGCGGCCCGGCACCGAGGCCGACCACGCCGCCGACGCCCAGGAGGGCTGGCGCCAGATCCAGCGGGACCTGGCCGCCGAGACCTACCGGTTCTACGTCCTGGACGAGTTCACCTACCCGATGAAGTGGGGCTGGGTGGACCCGGACGAGGTGGTGGCCACCCTGGCGGCCCGGCCCGGCAACCAGCACGTGGTGATCACCGGCCGGGACGCCGCCTCCGCGCTGATCGACTACGCCGACCTGGTCACCGAGATGACGAAGGTGAAGCACCCGATGGACGCCGGCCAGAAGGGGCAGCGGGGTATCGAGTGGTGACGCTGCCGCTGAACCTGCCGAGGCTGGTGATCGCCGCTCCGGCCAGTGGCACCGGCAAGACCATGGTCGCCACCGGGCTGCTGGCCGCCTTCCGCCGGCGGGGGCTGGAGGTCAGCTGCCACAAGGTCGGCCCGGACTACATCGACCCCGGCTACCACGCGCTGGCCGCCGGCCGGGTCGGGCGCAACCTGGACGCCTGGCTGGTCGGCGAGGACCGGATCGCCCCACTGCTGCGGCATGCCGCCAGTACGCCGCGACCGGCCGACATCGCGGTGATCGAGGGCGTAATGGGCCTGCACGACGGCGCGGTCGGCCGGGGCGACTTCGCCTCCACCGCCCACGTCGCCCGGCTGACCGGCTCGCCCGTCCTGCTGGTGCTCGACACCACCGCGCAGGGCCGCTCGGCGGCGGCGCTGGTACTGGGAATGCAGTTGTTCGACAAGGGCATCCGGATCGCTGGGGTGATCCTGAACCGGGTCGGCAGCGACCGGCACGAGCTACTGCTGCGCCACGCCCTGGAGGAGGTCGGCGTCCCGGTGGTCGGCTCGATCGGCCGGTCGGACGCGGTCGTCACCCCGTCCCGGCATCTGGGCCTGATCCCGGCCGCCGAGCGGCACGACGAGGCGCAGCGGACGGTGGCCGCACTCGCGGACCTGGTTGAAGCCAGCGTGGACCTGGCGGCGGTGCGGGCCATCGCTCAGGCGGCGCCGGAGCTGACCGCGCCGGCCTGGAACCCCGCCGCCGAAGTCGAGCGGG
>DASZEI010000197.1:0-1951 GCA_035940975.1 Jatrophihabitans sp.
GTCGTAGAACACCGACTCGACCACCCGGCGAGCCCGGCGCGTGACCCGCCGGTAGTCATCGATCAGCTGGCCGGCCTCGAAGCCCGGCCGGTAGCCGAGCACCCGGCCGACCGCTTCCAGCACCCGACCCGGCTTGGGCAGCTGGTCCTCGGCCCTGTCCCGCACCAGCATGATCGCGTTCCGGATCCGGCCGGCCAGCCGCCAGGCCGCCATCAGCGCGGCCGCGTCGTCGGCGGCCAGCGCGCCCGCGTCCACGGCGGCCCGCATGGCGGCCAGCGTCCCGGTGGTGCGCAGCCCGGCCACCCGGTCGGCGTAGCGCAGCTGCAGCAGCTGCACCGTCCACTCGACGTCTGCCAGCCCGCCGCGGCCGAGCTTGGTGTGGGTGTGCGGGTCGGCGCCGCGCGGCAGCCGCTCGGCGTCCACCCGACCCTTGATCCGGCGGATCTCCACCACCCCGGCCCCGGCCAGCCCGCCGGCGGGGTAGCGGATCGGGTCGATCAGCTCGACAAACCGCTCGCCCAGCTCGGGATCGCCGGCGCAGAACCGGGCCCGCAGCAGCGCCTGCGCCTCCCACACCGAGGCCCACCGCTGGTAGTACTCGGCATAGGAGTCCAGCGACCGGACCAGGGCCCCGTTGCGGCCCTCCGGCCGGAGGTCCGCATCCAGCAGCAGCGGCGGATCGGTGGACGGGGCGGCCAGCATCGCGCGCAGCCGCTCGGCGACCAGGTGCGCCCGGCGGCCGGCGTCGGCGCCGGCAGTCAGGTCGGAGAAGACGAACAGGACGTCGGCGTCGGAGCCGTAGCCCAGTTCCCGGCCGCCGAGGCGACCCATCGCGATCACCGCGAACCGCAGGCCGGGTTCGGGCAGTCCGAGCTCGGCGGCCACGATCCGGCTGGCGGCGCTGAGCGCCGAGGCCAGGGTGGCGTCGGCCAGCTCGGTCAGCGCGATCGCCACCTCGGTGTCATCGAGCCGGCCGAGCAGGTCGGCGAAGGCGACCCGCAGCAACTCGGCCCGGCGCAGCGAGCGGATCGCGTGCGCGGCCTGTGCCGTGTCGTCCTGGCGGCCGGCCGCGGTGCCCATCAGCACCTCGAGCTCAGGCTGCCGGCGGGGTCGCAGCTGGTCGTCGCCGGACAGCATCTGCAGCGCCTCCGGCGAGCGGACCAGCAGGTTGGCGACGTAGCGGGAGGTGCCCAGCAGGATGGCCAGCCGGGACGCGACCGCGCCCTCGTCGCGCAGCAGCCGCAGGAACCACGGGCTGGTGCCGAGGGCGTCGGAGACCTGCCGGTAGGCCAGCAGCCCGGCGTCCGGGTCGGGGGCGTCGGCGAGTTCGGACAGGATCACCGGCAGCAGCGCCCGTTGCAGCACCGCCCGCCGGGACAGCCCCGCCGTGAGCGCTTCGATGTGCCGCAGCGCGCCCTGCGGGTCGGTGTAGCCCAGCGCCTCCAGCCGGCGCCGGGCCTCGCCGGCGGTCAGCCGCAGCGCATCGGTGGGTACCCGGGCGACCGCCTCCAGCAGCGGACGGTAGAACAGCTTCTCGTGCAACCGCCGTACCTCGCGGGAATGCAGCGCCCATTCCGAGCGCCACACGGCCACCGCGTCACCCCGGCTGTCCGGCCGGAAACCCAGCGAGCGGGCCAGCCGCAGCACCGCCCCGTCATCGTCGGGCACCAGGTGGGTCCGGCGCAGCTTGGCCAGCTGCAGGCGGTGCTCGGTGGCCCGCAGGAACTGGTAGGCATCAGCCAGGCTGACCGCGTCGTTGCGGCCGACGAAGCCGCCGTCGCGCAGCGCCGCCAGCGCCGGCAGGGTGGCCCCGACCTGCAGCGCGGGATCGGCCCGGCCGTGCACCAGTTGCAGCAGCTGCACGGCGAACTCGACATCGCGCAGGCCGCCGCGGCCGAGCTTGATCTCGCGCTCGACCAGGTCGGGCGGTAGGTGCTCGACCACCCGGCGG
>DASZEI010000198.1:0-4516 GCA_035940975.1 Jatrophihabitans sp.
CGGGGAACTGCTCGGTCACGGCGGGATGGCCGAGGTCCGCAAGGGCCGCGACGTCCGGCTCGGCCGCGATGTCGCGGTGAAGGTGCTGCGGTCCGACCTGGCCCGGGATCCGACCTTCCAGAACCGGTTCCGGCGCGAGGCACAGGCCGCCGCGGGGCTCAATCACCCGTCGATCGTCGCGGTGTACGACACCGGCGAGGACGACGGGCCGGAGGGCACCACCCCCTACATCGTGATGGAGTACGTCGAGGGCCACACGCTGCGCGAGGTGCTCAAGACCCAGACTCACCTGCCGCCTCAGCAGGCCATGGAGATCACCGCCGAGGTGTGCGCGGCGCTGGACTTCTCGCACCGCTCGGGCATCGTGCACCGCGACATCAAGCCGGGCAACGTGATGATCACCAACAGCGGTGCCATCAAGGTGATGGACTTCGGCATCGCCCGGGCGCTGGCCGACAACGCCGCGACCGTGACCGCGACCGCCGCCGTGATCGGCACCGCGCAGTACCTGTCCCCGGAGCAGGCCCGTGGTGAGTCGGTGGATGCCCGCTCGGATGTCTACTCCACCGGCTGCCTGCTCTACGAACTGCTGGTCGGGCACCCGCCGTTCACCGGTGATTCGCCGGTCGCGATCGCCTACCAGCACGTCCGGGAGAATCCGCAGGTGCCGTCCTCGGTGAGCAGTGTGGTGCCGCCGGCGCTGGATTCGATCGTCATGAAGGCGCTGGCCAAGAACCCGCTGAACCGGTACCAGACCGCCGCCGAGATGCGAGCCGACCTGCAGCGGGCGCTGAGCGGCCAGCCGGTCGAGGCCGAGTCGGTGATGACCGACGCCCAGCGGACGCAGTTCATCGCGACGGCCAGGCCCGCCACCCGGCAGGGGGTGCTGACGCCGACCTACGACGACGAGGACGACACCGCTAATCACCGTGGTGCGCTGATCTGGACTGCGGTGGTGCTGGCGCTGCTGCTGGTCATCGGTGGCACGGCGCTGTACCTGCTGAAGAAGGACAATCAGCCGAACACCCCAGTGCTGTATCAGGTTCCGCCGCTGGCCGGGTTGTCACCGGCAGCCGCTATCGACAGCTTGCGCTCCAACCACCTGGTCCCGGCGGCCGGCAAGCCCGAGGGCAGCAACGGCCCGTGCACCGCGGGTGGTGAGTCGGTGGTGTTGAAGAACCCGACCAAGGGCCAGGTCTGCACCCAGAACCCGCAGGCCGGCAAGGAGGTGACCGACGGCACCGCGGTGAGCTTCACCGTCTATGCCGGTCCGGCGGATGTGCTGGTGCAGCAGGTGGTGGGGCTGTCCTACAGCGAAGCGCAGAAGGCGCTGGCCTCCGAGGGGTTGGCGGCGAGCCGGTCCGACGTCGACAGTGCCAAGCCGGCCGGGCAGGTGATTCGCCAGGACCCGCCGGCCAACGCCTCGGTGCCGCCGGGCACTACCGTGAAGCTGCAGGTCGCCAACGGCAAGGTCAAGCTGCCCGACGTCACCAAGCTGACCGAGCAGCAGGCGCGGATGAAACTCAACCAGCTGGGATTCACCACCATCGCCCGGTCGAACACCGCGCCGGTGCAACCGGGTTACGAGGTCGGGCAGGTGATGGCGGTCGACCCGACGCCGGGCATCTTCTATGACCCGTCGACCACGATCACCCTGACGGTCGCGGTGAAGCCGGCTTGTCCGACGATCACGCCGTCGGTCACCCCGTCGTCCAGCGCGTCCGCTTCGGTTTCCGGGTCCGGGTCCGGCACACCGTCGACCAGCCCGAGCGCGAGCAGCAGTGCGTCCAGCAGTTCGCCGTCCCCGACTCCGAACCCGTCCTGCACGCCGGGCTGACCGAAACTCGGGCGGCAGCGCACGGCTCTCACGGGGCGTGCGGCTCTGAAGTCCTTGAGCGGGCAGGCCAGCGGACCGCGCGTTAGTAGAGGGCGGGGTCGCGTGGAGGGCGGGGTCGCGTTGGAGGGCGGGGTCGCGTTAGAAGGGCGGTGGTTCCGGTTCGGCCGTCGCAGCGGCAGCCGAACCGGCCGGTTCAGGCGTAGGCCAACGCTCGGGTGGGTCGCTACGGTAGTGCCGGCCCGCCGGGCTGATCCAGCGGCTGCCGCCGGTGCCGGAATCTCGCCAGACCCGCCAGCCTGCCTCGGTCTTGGCATTGTGGTGCCGGCGGTGCAACGGCTGCAGGTTAGCGGCGCTCGTGCTGCCGCGCGGATAGGCAACGATGTGATCGAGATCGGACCGGCTGGCCTGCCGCGCGCAGAACGGAAACGTGCACTCGCCGTCGCGCCCGATGATGTGATCGCCGAGGTGCCGCGGTGGCCGGTACCGGGTGGTGCCGTAGTCCAGCAGTTGGCCGCTGACCGGATCGGTGACCAGCCGCCGCCAGGTTCCGGTCGGATCGTGTGCGATCTGCCGGGCATAGCCGGCGGTGATGGGACCGTAGCCGTCGAGCCAGCCCGGCTCCTCGCTCCGGCCGGTCAGGGTCGACAACGCCACCGTGACGTTGATAGCGGGCCGATTCCCTTGCGTGGTGGGGAGATCGCCACCGATGCCGTTGAGCACCGCGTTCACCAGCGCGTCGGCTCGCAACTGGTCCATCGTCCGGACGTCGTCAGCCGGTGCCATCCGAGCGGCAGCATCGACCTGGTCGTAGAGCAGCTGAGCCTGGGCGGCCGGCAGCAGGGCCATCAGCCAGGACGTGCCGTGATCGGCCGGTGCGATCCGGATGTGCCGGTCGGCGACCGAGCGCTCGTGCCTGCGTTCGGCCGATGCCGGATCGAGTTGCAGCGCGGCCCGCTTGGCGGCGCGCTTGAGCTGCACGGTGGACTGCCGATGGGCGCACCTGAGCACCCGAGCCTCGTAGTCGGGCAGGATCTCGTCCGGCAGTTCGTAGGACGCCTCGGCGATCGCGGTTGCCGAGGCCATGCCAATCCGGCCTTCGGCCAACGCGCTCAGCGTGGCGGGCAGTTGGCGGCACAGTCGCTCGGCATTCTTGAGCAGATTCTGTGCTGCCGGACCGGACAGCCCGAGCGCGCAGCCGACCTCTTCGACGCACCAGTGCTTGTGCGAGGAATCCTGCGCGGAGATAAGGCTCAACAGCGACAGCTGGCGTGCCGCCCACCAGGCCTGCTGGCGCTGCTGCCCGGCCAGGGCGTCGATGCGCTGAGCGGCGTCCAGCTCGCAGAAGTTGAGCTCGGCCAGCCGGACCGACTCAGCGAGTCCAGGTCGCTGCCAGGCAAGGCCCTGCCGCAGCGCGTCGGCCGGATCCATCGCGGCATCAGCCGGGTCGGCGAAGATGACCGCCGGTAGTGGCGGCTTCGACGGCAGTGAGAGCTCTGACAGCACTGGCAGCTCTGACCACACTGGCCATTCGACCAGGACCAGCTCGGCGGGAGGATTGTCGGGCAGTGCCGCTTCCTCCAGCGGTGGCAGGAAGTCCCACTCGCTGAGGTCGAAATCGGCTGCTGTCATGCTTGAAATACTAGTGGAGGCCACTGACAACAATCGGCATGATCATCCTTTGTGGATAAGGTGATACGGATCTGAACGGCATCCCACCCTGTGCGATAAAGGTGATGCAGGATTCGAACGGATGACCCGCCTTGTGCGACAAGGTGATACGGATGTTGAAACGGCAACCCACCCTGTGCGACAAGGTGATGCAGGACTTGAACGGGCGGCCCGCCCTGTGCGACAAGGTGATTCCGGCAAAGCGAGTCACCCGGATGCACTAGCGGAGCTGCCGTTGCCGCGGACCAACGACCTCAGTAGGACTTGGGCAGCCCCAGCGAGTACTGAGCGACGAAGTTGAGCAGCATCTCCTTGCTCACCGGGGCAATCCGCATCGCGCGGACCACACCCAGCAACGCGCCCAAGCCGTACTCGCTGGTCAATCCGTTGCCACCGTGCGTCTGGATCGCCGCGTCCAGCGCATTCCAGGCGGCCTCGCCCGCGGCGTACTTGGCCATGTTGGACGCCTCGCCGGCGGCCATCGCGTCACCCGCGTCGTGCGCTCCGGCCGCCTTGTAGACCATCAACTTGGCAAGCTCGGTCTCGATATGCGCCTTCGCCAGCGGATGCGCGATCGCCTGGTGCGCCCCGATCGGCTGCTTCCAGACGGTGCGCTCGTTGGCGTAGCGGGCGGCCTTACCCAGCGCGAACCGAGCGGTGCCGATCGAGAACGCCGCAATGGTGATCCGCTCCGGGTTGAGGCCGGCGAACAGTGCCGGCAGCGCGGCGTCCAGCGAGCCGCCGATGACGTTCTCGACCGGCACCCGCACGTCGTCGAAGTAGCAGAAGAACTGCCGCTCCGGTGACACCAGCTCCATCTCGATCGGCCGGTACTCCAGACCAGGCGCGTCGGTCGGCACCACGAACAGCGCCGGACGGATCTGGCCGCCCTCGCGGGAGGCCGGCGACTGCCCCACCACCAGGACGTAGTCGGCCTGGTCGACCGCGGAGATGTAGTACTTGCGCCCGTTGACGAGGTAGTCGCCGTCCGGCTGTTGCACGGCGCTGGTG